>DDSI01000273.1 GCA_002343335.1 Bacteriovoracaceae bacterium UBA2394 | reverse complement strand
GCCGAGCACAAACGCTCCAGGATAGACTTGAAGGTGCGCCACCATAAAAAATAGACTTCCCAGAATCATGGCCCATGAAAAGCGATAGCCAAATCGAGTAAGAAGTCCTCGAAAAACAAAATCGCGAAAGAAGAATTCTTCGGCAACGGGTGCTAACACCGCTACAAAAAAGAAATGCTCGGCACTCGGCCAGGAGGTTTCTCGATGCATTGCAATTTCAAATCGGGGGAAAAAAATCGCGACACCCCAATCGATCAATTGAAAAATGCCTAGAGTTGTCGCGCTAAGCCCAACGGTCCAATACAGTGCGCGAAGATTAAAACTCACGAGCGGTCGGTAGCCTCGCAAAAGCATGATGAGAACGGTCACCACTAGATAACCTTGAAAGGCGTAGCGACGCATCAAGTCAGGAATGAGCTGAGGAAATGATTGAATGCCCATGATGAGCAGAAGTCCAAAGACAAATAGACCAATCAGACTATGAAATCCTGCGTTAGATTCTCTATCCGAAAGTGCAAGTTCTCTCGCAGAAAGTTGCAGACGATTTTGAATCCATGTCGTGGCGCGACGGAACATTAACTTTGATCAGTCCTTTCCCTCCTTTACGATAAGTGTATGTACATTGATCTTCTACTTTTATTTCTGGTGAGCATTTTTGTTTTGGTGGGTTACTCACAGGGATTTATCCGCCAACTCTTTTCCATTCTCTCGCTTGTCGCGATTGTCTTCTTCGCGCATCCGCTGGCTTCCTGGCTGAAGATGAGCTCGGGTTGGCAATGGTTCGCGAAGGCGCCGATTTTTGCTCTTTGGGGCATGAGTGCGATTGCGATTTTCTTTTTTACGATGATTTTAGAGTATCTTGTCTTTCTCAATCGAAAGGATCCTCAAAACGTTGGCTCCGATCGATGGCTGGGAATGGCCTTTGGAAGTGTAAAGGGTCTGCTATTGGCTTTCGTTCTAGGCTTAGGATTTCATGTCATCCCTCAAGAGGTTCGCGATCGATTTCCACAGTTTGAAAAGGATGGGGAAAATTCGATTTTTATTTCCGCATCTCAAAACGTGATGGGATGGAAGGCGCTCTCTTCCGTTCAAGGCTTGCAAGAAATTCGCGACGGACTTGCGGAAGAGCATCCTCTGAAGAAATTGGAAAAGACCAATCCAGGCCCCTGGTCCTTAGATGACGATTTCGAACAAGAAGACGAAAACTAAATTTGAATCCAAGCGAGTTGTCTCGCTTCTAAGCGAGGTCCCGATTGTCGATAGGAAACCCACCGGTCTTCGCAATAGGTGCAGGAGTCGTCCGACTTCATCTCGACATTCTTAGGAAGTCGCGCCCGGAGATCTGCGCATTGAAAGGCTTTAAGATCTAAAAATACTTTTTGGGCATTCTGCGGATCTGGCTTAGCGAATTTTTTAGAGCCCTCGCCGAGCTCTCTCAGAACTTCCAACCCCACTTGAAAATGGTTTTGGCAAATGCTCGGGCCCATCCAAATTTTTTCAACGAAATCCCAGTTCATACTCGCGAGAGCCTTTGCGATGACGCCCTTTGCCGTTCCCCTCCAACCCGCGTGAATGGCGGCGATGGCCGTCTTGCCCTGAAACTCGCCCAGCGCCAAAAGCGGTGTGCAATCCGCGACATGCACGCCAATCCTTAGCCCTCTTTCACAAGTCCAAAGAAAATCTCCCTCTTGCTTTTCTGCTCCCAAATTTTTTTTTGAAACCAGATGACCTTCTGCTCCGTGCACCTGGCTCAATGTGACAACGTCGTCGTGATGCTTGGACTTCACCACTTCAAAGCCCGCGCGCGCTTTCGGCGACAAGCACGAAACTTCTATTCTTCCGTGAGAATGTTCAACCACTCAGGTTTCTCCAATTCAAAGTGTAAGACTTTCTTGGTTATCGGATGCGTAAATCCCAGCTCAAAGGCGATGAGCGCTTGGCCTTTCAACTTCTGAAGGGCATTCGTCTTTTCAGCACTCATCGCAATCTTGCGAGGACGTGCATAGAGCGGATCATTGAGAACTGGAAACTTTTTACTCGCTAGATGCACACGGATCTGATGCGTTCGTCCGGAAAACAATTTGCATTCCACCCAGGAGTAGTGACCATCCTCAAAATATTCTAGTCGCTTCACTTCTGTCTTCGCCTCTTTACCGCGCTCCGTGATCGCCATTTTCTTCCGATGGACGGGGTGACGTCCGATATTTCCCTCGATCGTCAATCGCGAGGGAACTTTCCCAGCGCAGAGCGCCCAGTAACGACGTTCTATGGTCCGCATGGCGAATTGGTCTGAAAGCGATTCATGCACTTCATTATTTTTAGCGACGACCACTAAACCCTCGGTATCTTTGTCGAGACGATGGACGATACCGGGTCGGAATTCTCCGCCATGATCGGACCACAGCTTTGAATGTGCGAGAAGCGCATGCACGAGTGTCGTTTCATCATCTTTGCTGGCGCCCGGATGCATACTGAGCCCACGCGGCTTTACTAAAACGAGCAGATCTTCATCTTCAAAACGAATATCCAAGTCCATTTTGCGAGCATCGATATTCATCTCGCGGGGCGGCGGAACTTTGACTTCAATTTCATCTCCCACGAACACAAAATGCTTGGGTTCTAACACTTGCTCACCGCGGCGAATCTGCTTCGCTTCAAACCAAGATTTGAGCTGCGAGCGAGAAGGCAAGCCGTCCAAACGGCTTAAAAGCCGGTCCGCGCGCTCTCCCTTGGCGCTAACCATCGAAGCCGTTATACTAATAACGAGGGTAGAAATCTTCGATCGCTCTGAATTCATAAGTCAAAAAACCTCTCGATTGAGTCCGGATTCGCAGTCTCAGGCGGTCCCCAATCATGACGTGTTAAATGGGCGCGTCTTAGTTCTCAATCGTTCCTATTTGCCCATCCATATCACAACCGTTCGACGAGCGGTGACGCTTTTGTGCCTCGATATTGCGGTGGGCGTAGACTCCGAATATCAGACGTATACTTGGGGAGATCTCATCACGGTGCCCATGGAAGAGTCGAAGCACGAACATTTTCACTTCCTCCACGGCATGGATTATTCCGTGCCGATTCCCAAAGTTTTGGTTCTGCATGACTTCGATCAACGGCCTCCGCAGACCGTAAAATTTTCACGCCTCCAAGTTTTTATGCGCGATCGTCACACGTGCCAATATTGCGCACGCACGCTGCCGAAACAGCGTCTCAATATCGATCACGTTGTTCCCAGAATTCAAGGCGGAAAAACCACCTGGGAAAATGTGGTCACGAGCTGCCACCATTGCAATCGTAAGAAGGGCGGGCGCACACCTACGCAAGCAGGCATGCGACTATTAAGCACTCCCGCTCGCCCCCGGGTCTCTCCGCAGCTGCTCTTTTTAAAGGAGCAAAATCCCGTGTGGAATGCTTTTTTATTTCTTTAGAAGTAAAATCCCGGCACGAGATTCAACACCGCGGCCGTCAGCCAAAGAAATGCTCCCGACACGACAGGCAACGCAAGATTGTCATCCGTGCGAAGTGGAATCAGTTCGCCGAGGGCGGCGCCGAGCCCGCCCAAAATACAAAAGGCCAAGCGCTGCATGATTTCGAGCTCCACCGTTCGAGGCATGTAGAAACTCATATTGAGTGTGATCAAAAAACAAACCAGAAAGCACCCCAGGCTTCCTTCCCAGGATTTCTCAGGTACTTCCCAGCTGTCTGGCAATCTTCGTTTTCCAAATATAACCCCGCAGAGGGATGCCACGGGATCTCCAAAGGCCAAAAATAAAATCGCCAGGTTTGCAATCTCGCGCGGAAAAATAATTCCAGAAATCAAGCACCCAAGAAGATAGTAAGCAATTCCACTGATCCTTCGCTGCTCACCTTCCCGCATAATATTTCCCATCGTCTTTTCAATCGTTCGATTGAACCAAGGCCACCCCAAACGAAGAGCCTCTATCCCAAGATCGACGATCCAGAGAATGGTGAGGGCCGCGACAAATTCTCGCTTATTCGGAAAAAAAATAATGCCTATGGTTACGATGGCAGTCCCGCTCGCCATATGAAAAAGGCGGCGTGGAAGGTGAAGATGATTGGCAGAAGGGTGCTTCGGTCGATCTTCGGTCACGAATCTTCATTTCCCCAGAACTCCGATATAAATGTCGAGCGAAATTCCTGATTTCGCTAAGATGATTCCCGTTACATGAGCGAGTTTCTAGAATTCTTTAACATCCGCGAACTGCATTCTGGCGAAGCCTCCATCGTCGTCGTTCAGTCGGCCATACTGGCGATGGTTCTCTCGGTCATCACGGCCGTCTTTTCATTTCGCTCCGGGCTCCAAAAGAGAGTGGCTTCGTTTTTTTGGTTGGGAGCTTTTAGCGTTGCCTACGCTCTCTGGAATTTGCTTTTCATTATTGCCTACAGCCAACGCGATCTCACTTTACCCACAACAACCGTGACCGTCGAATTCGCGGAGCGCGCTCATATCGTGATGGGAATGATTCTCCCCTACATCGGACATCAATTTTTGAGCGTATTCTTTCAACAAAGACGATTTCTTCCGAGACTCCTGGTCATGGCACTCGCAGCTCTTCTCGTCTGCAGCTTTTTACCCACCGGACTTTATTATGGATTCGTTCTTTTGGCCTCAGGCGTTTTTATATTCGGATCGTTCTTTCTGCTTACGTGGAAGCTCTACAACCTCTACCGCACGACGACGGACCTTAAGAGAAAAACGCGAGCCCTCTTCATTCTGGTTGGACTCCTTGCCTGCACTGCATTTTCCGCGATCGGACAAATTCGTGCGGAAAATCTACTGCACGAAATCCCGCTTCCCTACGTAGGAAATATCTTAACGGCCGTTTTTCTTTATTTCATTTATCAGATGGTTCTAAACCCACGTCTCCGTNNAGCTCATGCTTCGTGGAATTCGAATTCTTTTACTCACATTGCTATTGAGTATTATCTTTTTGGCCCTTTTAGCGTGGGTTGGAGAAAATGATCCCGAACTTTTCATTCTCAATACATTCATCGCTTCCTTTATCATCATGATTATTTTGGAACCGCTCCGAAAAAACTTGGATGTGTTTTTCATGAAGCAATTCATCGTCGATCGTTATGAATTTGAAGAATTGTTGAAACGCCTCTCTCGAAAGATTCGCGCCGCAAGACATCTCGATGAGTTAACGACGTCCCTCCTCACTGGGGTTCGAGAGTCAGGGCGGGTTTATCAGACTGCATTGTTTCTTTGGGATGCCGCCACGAAGGACTACCGCCTTCTCTCACAAAGTAATCTCACTTTTAAAAATACGTTGCCCTCCGATCATGCATGGGTGCTTCACTTTCGAGCTCATCGAAGTCCCCTCGTGATGGAACAGGACCATGACCTGCCCGAAGAGGTCGCCGGCGAATTGAGAGATATGCACTCGCATCTCGTTCTTCCGCTCTTTCGTCAAGATGAGCTCCTCGGAATGTGGGCCTTAAGATCTTCATTGCGTTCGACGAATCCCTATACGAGCTTCTCGAACGAAGAAATCGATTTGCTGGAACAGCTCTCTCTCGAACTCGTATCTCTCCTCGATCAATTGCAACACTTTGAAATTCAAGATCGGCAGGAGCGCCTCGCCGCGTTAGGTGAGATGTCGGCCGCCCTCGCACATGAAATTCGAAATCCTCTCGGAGCCATTCAAGGAGCCGCACAGTTACTGCAAACTTCCCCCACGCTTAAAGATGGAGAAGATAAAGAGTGCGTGACGATTCTTTCAAAAGAAATCGACCGAATGCAACAAACGGTGAATCAGTATCTAAGCTTTGCTCGAAAGACTGAGGAGCCGGTTTCTGTTGAGATCGAAAACTTGGTGAAAGCGGTTGTAAAAGAGGTCGAAGCAAAGGCTCGAAAGACGAAGACGGAATTGCATAGTGAGATGTTGGATCCCATTCCAGAATTAAAAACCGATCCTCTTAAGGTAGAACAAGTTCTCCTTAATCTGGTTCAAAATGCCTGTGAAGCCTTCGCTAAAAATGTATGGGTTAAGGCCAGCATGATTCGATCAGAGGATCGGCCTCAAGTTCAAATCGACGTGGTGGATGATGGACCGGGTATTACTCCCAAGAACCTGTCCAATATATTTAATCCGCTTTTCACCACCAAGAAGGCAGGAAGCGGAATTGGCTTGGCCATTTGCAAAAAGATTATTGAATCCCTTGCCGGTCAGATTTCCGTTCAAAGTACCCTCGGGAAAGGCACAACCTTTCGCATTGTATTGCCCCTCGGTGGGCCTCGACAATCCGTTCACGGGGTGAGCGTAAATACCGAGCTAACACCCCCCCTTCCTTAAAATTCGATCTCTTGGATATCCTCCAAGGCCATGCTATAACACAAGGCGTTACTAGGGTTTTTAGGGGAATTTTATTCGCTCCATTGTACAAAACCTGGCTCTAAAGGGCGCCGTTCTTTTTACGTTGATCGGCTCATCCGTCACGCACGCACAAAGCCCGGCCCTTCTCGATACTCCCACAGCGTCGCCGGATGGCGACTCGGGAATATTTCCGGCGGAAGAAGCTTCATCCACGAGCGTTACAACTTCGACGGCATCGCCCGATACATTCGTCACTTCTTATCTTCCCGCAGTGGTCGAGGAACTTCCGAAGGAAGCGATTCCTCTCGGCAAAATTTTGCATCGGTTGACGACCGAAGAGCTCTCAGAGGAAACGAAAACTGCCCTCCTTCAGCAATTCAATGAAGTGATATCAAAATCTCCGGAGGGCAAGGCTCTCACGAAAGGCGACGTTGAACTTCTTCGAACTCTTTTTAGGAAACCCTATACAGCCCATCACGCCGTAAAGGACGTTTGGTTTGAACTGAAAAGTTTGATTGAGCAGGGATCCGGACATTTTTCGAGGGATCCCGAAAGAGATCGTCTTCGCGAAGCGCGTACAGCCATTATTCGAATGACAATGAACTTCGCCGTAACGAGCCTAAGTGCGTTGTTCGCCACTTGTTACTTGCGGGGCGCCACCTTGGAAGAAATCATTCTTCCTACCCTCGCTCTCGGAGCCGCGGGGGGAAGCATTTCGGGATTTCTCCACTATCATAATCGTCCCTACCTTGGCCTCGCCCGCGTCCCCGGAACGCTCCTTCGAAAATTTCTTTCGCACTTTGAAAGCCCAAAGACTTACGCGCGGATTCTTTGGACGGCCCAGTTTTTAAAATATGCCCTCGTGGAAATTGGATTCATGTTTGGAATGAAAGCCATGCAAGCCGCATTCGATCCTCGCATTTCGATGATCAGCTCTGAGGGAGTAAACG
>DDSI01000087.1 GCA_002343335.1 Bacteriovoracaceae bacterium UBA2394 | reverse complement strand
GCGTATTGATCTCCATCTCATTGCTCGCGGGAGATGAGCTGTCGCCGACAAAGACGGTTTCCGCGTTACTTCCTCGAAGATGATCGGATTGGACATCAGCCCAGTCGCGCGTCGAGTCTCGATATTGCACGGAAACAATGCGAACGGTTTCCGAAGCGTATTGACGATCATAAGCGCTGTATTGGATTGGAATGAGATAAGGAGAGTCGGTTTGTGATGTGGTGAAGACGATACTCGAAATCTGCGGGCGATTCTCAAGCATGGTCACGCATTTTGAGTCGGTCGTAAAATCGCGACTGTTGGATCCAAGCACATGTAACCGAAAGCAATAGCGTTGACCGGTGGAAAGGCTCGCCACATTCCAAGATGTGGCAGCCGCAGCGGCAATCGGAGCGAGAACCGTAAAGTCCGGCGTTTCTCCCGAAGCCGTTAGAGCATATTCAATGGAGTAGCTAGCGGAAGGATCGTCGCTTCCGTTCGGAAGTTTGAGCGCAGACCAAGTGAGATCCGCGCTTGTTCCATTGGCATTTGCTGCAAGCGTCCAAACGCCGAAGTCCGGAGTCACGCTGACGGAGAGCGTATTACTCGTCGCAGTGTTTGTGCCAGCGTCGTTCGTTACGACGAGGGTGTAGTCGCCGGTCTCCGAAGTTGTCATGTTCGAGATGGTGAGGGACAGCGTAGAGACACCCGAGTAAGTGGCATTGTTGGTGAGTGGAGCACCGTCTCTTCTCCATTCATAGGCGAGAGGCGTGCTTCCCGCAGACACCGTGCCCGTCAGAATTAATTCATCGCCTTCATCGCTGGACGCAGCGCCAGAACTGACAGCGATCACAATGCCACTTGGTGGAATAAATCGTTTTCCAGTGAGAGATAAAGTGTGGGGAGAAGCCGCATCATTAGTGGATGTGGTAGCTGTTGCCGAAATATTTCCTTCGGTTGATCCAGGTGTGAATGTCAAAACGACATTCATCGATGCCCCGGCGTGAAGTGCATCCACGGGACTTGCGCCAATGGTCGGCGATCCTGCTTGCGCCACAACCGGCGTATCGGATTGATAGGTGGGCGGCACGGAGCCATCTGAATTGGTTTGACCCCAGCAGTAAGCCGTTCCACCTTTCATGGCGCAGGTGGATTCTGGACCAGCTGACAGCGATGAAATTCCGGAAGTAAAATGAACGGTGGTGCCGCCTACGTATGGATCCACTTGAGTGGGAGATAGTTGGTTTGTCGTCGAGTTGTTTCCCACTTGTCCATAGATATTTTTACCCCAACACATTAGAGCACCATTTTGAATGGCGCAGGTGTGATAGGAACCTGCGGCGACGGCTGTGACATTGCCCGTGAGAATCGCTGCACCTGCCTCATTGCGATCGGTCTGTGTGCCGTCACCGAGTTGCCCTTGATCATTGTCTCCCCAGCAGTACAAATTTCCATTTTTGATGGCGCACGTATGATAGTAGCCCGCAGCTACGGCGGAAACTCCGCCGCTCATATCATTGACGGCTTGAGGATTAGAAAAATTCACATTGTCGCTGCGGCCAATTCCCAGCTGTCCGTTCTGGTTATTGGATAGATGATTCTGTCCCCAGCAATAGAGCGCTCCACTTTGAATAGCGCAGGAATGAAATCCTCCCGCTGCAACGGCTGTCACGCCGCTGGTGAGGACGGCTGTTCCTAAAGAGTTTTTCGTTTGAACGGGTAAGGGATAAGTCACGCCTACCGCATTTCCCGAAGTTCCATTCATGGTGGCTCGAGCGCCATTTGAATAAGTAGAGAAGGACATCGTGTTGTTTCCAAGTTGTCCGTAGGTGTTGCTGCCGCCCCAACACCACACGCCGCCATTTTTAACGGCGCAGGCGTGGCCGGTACTGATTGTTCCTCCTTCTGCCACATCACTCACTCCTGAATCGAAGCCCGTGAAATCACCCTCAGGAATGAAGGTGACGGGGTAGGCTAAAAAAGATGAATTTGTATTTACGTAGTGCCTTCCCCATACGCGGAGGGAGCCGTCTTTCAAAATGATCGAATTTCGATAATAGCCTGTGGCAAGATAAACGACATCCGGATCCCCGCCTGCCATCGATGCGGCATCGATCGGCGTTAAGCTTGAGGCGGGAGTTGTGCCACCCACTCCGAATTGTCGAGAACCGTTCAGCCCCCAGCATTGAACTCGCGTGCCATTGAGCGCGCAGAAATGTTCGCCCCCGATTCCAATGCCGCCCTTTCGATAAATCAGAGATGAAAATTTACCCGCTGGGGTTTCGGAGGAGAGAGCAAAGGGACTTCCCGTAAAAGTGAGGTCCGTCGTGCCAGAATTAAAAAGCTGGAAGAATCTCGAGCTGGAACCGGTCAACTGCTGTCCAAACGCGATGGTGGACGATGAGCTCACCGCAGAGCCATTTTCGAGGACTGTCAATTGAGGTGCGGCTTCGACGGAAAGACAAATACTTAAAGTGCCGACGAGCGCGAGCGTAAAGCGATATTGAATAATCATTTTCAGTCGCAAAAACATGAATTTTCCCCAGTGGTGTTCTCGTTTACTCCCTCTAAAAATCCCTTTAATGCGAAGTCGATTGCGTTGCAGGTTGCAGAATCGATCCTACCGATTCCACAAGGCCTCGCTGGTTTTGCCATCCAGGAGCGCTAGCGAGGCCGCCAAACATTCCCGTCAGCGCTACAGACCAGCCATAATAACTATTGTATCCAGTGCTCCCCATGATTCGATTGAACACAGGCCAACTCCCCGACGATGTGCGTTTAAAAATGTAAAGCGCTCCGGCATTCACATTCCACGGCTCCGTGGAGGGAATGAGATTGGGAATACCGATCGTAATCGTGTCATCAAATTTTCCAGGTCTCAAAACAGAAGCACGCAAATCAAATTGAGTAGCTGAGTCAAACATCTGACCGTCGAGCTCAGGCGCTGCGAGAGGTTGAATGTCTGTGAAATTGTTCGCTGTTACTCCGCGAGAAAAGACAAGTCCGGCGCTGCCCCATCCTCCGGCAAGGTCTCTTGCGGTGACGATGGAATAGTCGTCGAGCGCACTCACTTCAGCATAAGAATTGAAACCGCAGGCCCCTTCGGTGCATGGATCGATTATTTCTACTTTGCTTGAGCCACTGATGGAATAAGAATAGCCGAATCCAGAGCCTTGATCGCCGCCTTCTCCGCATCCCACAATTGCTGTGTCGTTCGAACCGAGTGCGACGGAGGTGTTTCGAGAAAGTTGATTCGTACCTGGATATTTATCTTTGGCGGGTTCAAACGTTTTTACTCGCGACCATCCTGTGGAAAAATCAAACCGATACAAGTAAGCGCGGCAGACTTCAAGTGCGCCGATAAGAAGATAATTATTTCGCATGATAAAAGTGGATCCAAACCGATCGCTTTCCTTCAAGCCATCGCTGACGAGCGGGGTGATAAATTCATTGTCGTATTCCCAAGTTTCAGCGGGTCCATCCCACCGATAGAGATAGACGCCCGAGCCTATGTGGAGAGGATGGCTAGGCGGATATACAGTGTTGCCTTTGAGATCCAATCCACTCACCGCCAACCATTTAATTTCATCTGCCGTTCCCGCATCTGTTACACCCATGACAATTTTAGAGCCGAAGATAGCGGTGGAACTTGCTTGGCCTTGATCAGGCATGACGCCGGAATTAAAACCAAAGGGTCTTTGAATCCACTGAGACTGATTGTTTCGAACGTATAAATTTAGCGCTGCCGCGGGAAGGTTTGGATAGATCGGAAATGTGGGCCGAGAAACCACCGCTATGTTGCCACTTACATCCGAGGAAAATCCTAAGTAACCATTGTCGACGACATTGCTGACGGGAAGGGTAGTCGTGACTGGATTCGTATTTTCTAGCACCGCCGGTTGAACCAAATTCACACTGCAAGGAGGATAAATAGGAGGTTCCGAAAGTGTGGCCGCATCCTCAATTCGAGCGAGGTCATCCGCACCCACATAGCCGTCCCCGGTGACATCGCCTTCAAAGTACGGGAATCCTTCCGCGAAGGTTCTTCCCAGGTTCGCTTGGGCGATGTAGTAGTCTCCTCCGGGAATATTGGAGCCGGTCACATGNNGAGAAGTTCCGGCAAAATACTTGAGCGTTCCGACGCGCGAAGGGTCCGTAACGAGATTGAAAATTGCAGCATCCGTCGTAAGGAGTGCTGGGTCAAAGGCTCCCCGTGCGCTGAAGACCGGATTCGCGACAGGGCTAATGGGATTCAAAGTGAAATTTTCAGAAAATGACGTGCGGGCGCGGCTGAAGCTATACCAATAGGGAACTCCGCCGGAAACCGACGACATCATCGCTCTCGGCGGATTCTGTGCAGGGTTAAAGGGCGCTTTATAAAAGAGCAAATCTTTATGGCCGTCTCCATTTACATCGGAGGCGATTGCCATGTTGAGAGAGTTCCCAGCGTTATCTCGGAAAAGATCGTAATCCCAGTATTCATGACTACTGTAGTGAAAAGCAATGCCATAGCCGGGGGAGTATTTTCCTACGGATCGTCCGAGGAGATAGTCGGCGGAAAATCTCACTTGCGTAAGAAGCTCCGGCTTTTTATCTCCGCTCAAATCGAGCGCAACGTAATCAAATTTGAGCACCCGAGGATTAATTTTCCATCCGGGTGCACCTGCAACGTCGGGATACCAGGTGTGATTGTGAGGAGCTTGGCGCTTAATGTCGGGTTCAGTTCCACGCGGCCGATACCAAAGCCAATAAGTACGCCTATAAGATGGAGTGTAAGGAGGAAATAATTCCTGGACGTCAACAGGTCGAAGATAGACGTAATCGAGCGCTCCATCCGCATCGTAATCCAAAAAGAGCGGAATATCATTGGCCGCTTTCGTGACCAAAAAATCTTGAAGAGGGCCATATTTTCCGCTTCCGAGACCGCGAGCGAAACTCACTTGAATGTTGCAGGAGTTTTCGATCGTGCAACCGGAATCGTTGCCGCGAAAAAGATCCGGGATGCCGTCGCCATTATAATCGTAAGCGAGAGGCCAGCTTGTCATCGGAGTGAAAGGCGATAAAGCGTAAAGAGCCTTTGGCGACACTACGCCGAAGAGAAAGAGGCTGAGAGTCAGAGCGAAGAGTTTTTTTGTTACCTGAATCATTCTTTACTCCGTCGTTAATTGCAAAGCGGATCCCACTGCGAAAGTTCTGGTTTGCCGGGGCAAGACGCTGCGCTTTCCGTGCAATCCGTGCCCACCACTTGTAAATAGTCACGAGTCCAAGTGTCGACTCCGCCGCCCCAAGGATAACTGCAAGTCTCCGTACATTTTCTTACGTGGGTCTCACTGCAATAGCCGAGGGCAGTCGGATCCTGGGCTGCAGGGACCGTTGAATTACAGGAACGACTACATTCAGCATCCGGAGGCGGACTATTTAACTGCGCGAGTGTGGAGCAACCGGAAGGCCACGGAATATGATAAGTGGCTGGAATCCACGAATCGCCCCACGATTGAAACTCTGCAATTCCGAAAGTATGCCATCGATAGGAATTCTCCGGAGAGCCACTGGGATGGCGATACTGAGAGGTGCTTCCGTAAGTGTCGAGAGGGTAGAGTGTTCCGGAACAATCGTTAGGATTTCCACCGCCGCACTCATAAGGAGTGCAGGTGTCGCCTTCGCAGACGAGTTTTTCCATCGCGTAATCGTAAGAGTAATTATTGTAGCTCGCCCTTTCGCGATGTTGAGCATTGCCGGACCATTTAATGGAGTTGTCTTTGTAATTAATTCGACCTGATCCGGCCCAGCTCGTCTTTTGTTCGCTCGTGTATCCCTCTGAACTAGTGGCATTCACTTTGCAATGCCCATAGGCCCACGAGTGAGCGGGAATTCGAGATGCATCGTAGAGGGGATCGTCTAAGTTATAATCTTTTTGGAACGAGACGAGTTGGTAGGGAGGAGTCTTATCGGCAGGACTCGTGGGGCAGCGTCCCCCGCCAAGGACCTTCGTCTCTTTGATATGCTTCGGTGATTGCTCGTTACCATATTGATCGTAAGTCGTGATGGTGATCTTGCTTCCGACGGCCGAAATCCAACTAGAGCCGCAGTTTTTATAAATGGGACGGCCTTCATACTCGACGAGTTTTCGAAGAATCGAATTGCCATATCCATCAGAGCTGAAATAGCGCCACGTTCGAGAAAGAAAAACCTGAACTCCGTTCGGCAAAATATACGGAGTCGCTTCATAGATGACTGGCTGCAAAGATGACGGAGGAGGGTTAGGGCCAACGCTTATATTGCTGGTCGTGGCGTTCGTCGCGCTTGGCGAAATTGATCTCAATTGAACGACGGGTGCCGGCGAGGATTGTAAAGGAGAGCGTTGCGCTTGATTCACTTTCTTTGATTGAGTCGGATTCGATTTTTCCATTTGAGCGAGAATTCGATCTTCGATCGCCTTCATGGTTGCTAAGAATTGTTTCCATGCTGCAGCTCGAAGTTGAGCTTGATCCGGGGTCGGATTTGGCATGGGAATTTGATGAGGCGCGATTTCTTTTGCAGCTTCATTTACTTGGCTTTGAATGATTTGCTGTTCTTTAATAGGTAGATTTCTGGCGGCACTCAAAACGGAGCCCACGAGTGGAACCATGCGCGTGGTTTGAGATCCTAACGAAGTCGTTTTTGAAGAATCAGATGACGAGGGAGAATTTCTCGACTGCGTACAACCAGCGAGGATAAGGCTCGCTGCAAGCGCGATGAAAAAACTCTGCCGAGATTGAATTCCTGAATTCATACCTTACCCTCTAACGACGACTGAAAAGATCCCCGGAATGTGAACTCTTCTATTTTAGTCTCATCGCGTTATTTAAGATGCATGCGGCGCGTCGAGCTTGCCGATATCTAATGGTCGGTCAGTTTTTGGATTCCCACAATGTGCTTAGACGTTGATACAGTTGGTAACTTTTGTTTCTCGGATTTTAGCTAACTATTTCGGGTGGGTAGCTCTGGCATGCGTTTTGCCTGGTGCAGGGAGATCGCGGGTAGGTCGTGAAGGTGTGGATTCTAAGCCCATGTACAGAGCTCTTCGGCACCGCTAAGGCCAGAACCTGGTGTCCGATAATATCTATTATGTGAACTTGTTTGCATTGCGCCATTCGCTCAGACCAACGAGCGCAGTAGCGACCGAAGGTATTTCTCGAACCAATGAGTCGAAACTCTGTCGATTGCATTCCAGCGCGCGCACGCGATTGATCGCTTGAGCGTCCGCTTGGTGAGGCTTTTTTTGCAAAAACGAACGCTCTCCTAAAATTTCGTACGGCCCGAGCTTCCACTTGCAATTTGGCGGTTGTCGCACTTCCACCTCTCCATCAATAAGGACGTAGAAATTTTGACTCGGCTGATCGACCTTGAATAAGAATTGAGAGGGCTTAAAGAAACGACTTCTAAAAAGACCGTAGAGATAGTGCATTTGATCACTTTTCAAGCCCTCGAAGATGGATTTTTCGTGTGCCAGGTTCAAAAATTTTCTTAGGAAGATTAAGCTTTCTAATCTTTCTTGAAGGAGCGGGAATTTCAAAAAATCCTCAATGAGGCGATGTCGTTGCAGTTGAAGCACTTCCGATCTGCCTTTGGCGCGTGCCGACATGGAATGCTTTGGCTGATTGAGCAACAACGCATGTTCTCCTAAAAAATTTCCTTTTGTCAGTAGGATCGGTCGAAAGCGATGTGCCTTCGAATCGAACAGTTCGATCTCACCTTCGGCGATGAAATAAAGAAATTCGGCTTTATCCCCTACTCCGAACAATATTTCTCCATCAGCCAACGTGCGCTGATTGAATTGCCCCAGGAACTCGAGTGCCTCATGCGGTTTTAACTGATCCAATAGTTGAATCGCAGAATGATCGTCTTCCATGTGGTCATCGGAAATATCCCTCTTCAACTTCTCAATCCAAGCGGGCTTGTCGTGAGTGTGAGAGCCAGACAGTTTTTTAGACTCTTCGGGGTGCAATTCTAGATACAAGAGTCGCGCAACTTCAGAAGCCTCTCCCAAACTTTGTAACCATGAAAGCACGTCGTAAGCTCTATGAGAGGATCCAATTTTCTGCCATGTCAACGCCAACAACATTCCGTAACCGAAGGAGCGCCGTCGTTCTTGAAACTCCTTACGGTTGGAGTACATATGCATCATTGTACGAGCCGACACGGTTAGAGCATTGAGATCGACCCCAGATTCTAAAAGATAATGTATGAAGAGGCTCCACTTGCTTGGATCCTGTCGATCGAACAATTCATTCATCCCACTCCAGATGTGATCGGGATCAATGCGTACGTCTGAGGACTTTTGGAGTTGAATGGATGACACTCGGTTCGGATTTAGCAGGACGAGAATGCGAGAGACGACATCGCTCATGGGCAGTCGCTTAGAAATGTAGTCGACGGCTCCCTTGGCTCTGGCGTCGTTCTCATAGCGGCTCCGGTCTTCATTGGTAAACATTGCGACGGGAATATGAGAGAGAGTGTCCAGGTTCTTGAGACGTTCTAAAACGACCAGTCCACCTCCCCCTGGTAGCTTCACATTGAGTAAAATGAGATGCGGCTTTTGTCTAACCGCTTCGTGAATCGCGAGCATGCCGTCTGAGGCAAAGCGCACGTCCACTGCATGGGGCCTAAGGAGATCCTCCAATTTATTTTGAATTTCCTTATCTTCGTCGACAAATAATAAGATCCTTCGTTCGGTCAAAAACCCACCTCGACCAACAATTTATAGAATTATGGATTGAAATCACCTGTCCTTGAGTACGAAGCGGATTTCTTGCTTATTCTCGCAGAAATAGCTAATCGCAACTCGCCGCGCCGAAAGTTTTTTTGATGGTACCGATGACTCGCATGGAACGGCCCGTGTTATCCGTCATCATCAAGTCATAATCTGCATCGATGCTTCCGCGATAGATTGATTCAACGACTCCGTCACTCCCACCCGCAAATTTGCTTCCCCATTCACAATCGAACTTTTCCACGCGAATGTCGTAATGATGGAGCTCTAAAGATATGNNATATGCTCGCATTCCACAGTACTTCTGCAATCGTAAAGCTCGTCGAGAACGTCTGAATCGACGTCGTGAGCGAAGTGTCAAATTCTACGGCGGCATCAGATGAACTAAAGCGATCGTTTAAATTCGCACCGATTCGATGAGCTGCGACCACGGGGTTGGAAATTGTTTCAAGATGGACTGCAAAGTTCTGCTCAATAGAAGATAGCGTCCCCGTCATCTGAACAATCTGATGCCTGCTCTCATCTTCAGTTTCTTGCCGAAAGATGTTTGCGTTTTTCGGTCCCAGGTCAATATCGCCGCACCCCGACGCTAGAAGTGTCACCGCAGAAAAAATAAAGAGTTGCATTAGAATCTTTGTGTTTTCAATTGCCACCATTGTTTTCATGGGGCAATTCGATTGCAACGACTATGCCAGAATGGTGGAATCGTGGCGGCGGATTTAAAGTCGACAGCTCGGGGTGTTAGACGAATTATCGGGATTTGTGTTCATCAAGCTGGCAGTGCTTCTCGGCACTTTTTGTACATGATGTTCATTTAGGAATGATCGAAATTTTTCCTCCGGCTTCTAGCACGGCGTAGTCGATCTCAGCCATGGACTTGAGACCGTGCTGTTCACGCGCAGCGGTCAAAATATCCTCGCGATCAACGCGGGTTCTTTTGAGCCGGTCTGGAAGAAGCTTTCCTTTGTTTACTAAAATGATGGGCATTCCATCGATCAAACTTGCCATGCCCGGGGACAAGCGCTTAAGCGCTGCTAGCGCGATATCGATTGTTACCAGTGTGACGATGACAAGAATGCAGTTTGTGATGGAAGTATCATTCTCAAGGAGCGCTTGTTGAGTGGCTTCTCCAATAATGAGCAGTAAAATAAAATCAAACACGGTAAGTTGAGCAAAAGTACGACGTCCGGAAACGCGCATGAGAATTAAAAGTAAGAAGTAAACAATCGTTGCCCGAATGACGGACTCCATAAAATTTTTATCGTCTCACTTTCATGGGTAAATAAAGATTTTAAGTGGCACATCTAGAACCTCCGGTGTGCTCACGTGCAGCGTGGCCCTTCCCAGAGTGGATGGAATAACCGTGACGGTCTCTACAGGGTCGGTGGAATTTCTCAGGATGAATTCCTCATTCCATTTCAAGTCCAGTCTTTGGGGATTTACTTTCGAGCGTTCGATTTTCAGTTCCATGGGGCGTCG
>DDSI01000071.1 GCA_002343335.1 Bacteriovoracaceae bacterium UBA2394 | reverse complement strand
TCCTGCTCTTTGCGCTCAGCTTACTTCCCATCGTGGGACGCGCGGTCTTGATGATTTTAGTTTTCGTAGGAATGGGGGCATTTTTGAGGGCGATTTTTGACGGTCAGCGCTTTTTTGTGTCCGTGAGATAGTTTTAAATGGCTATAGACGGCGCCTGGCTTTCTATCTGTCAAGGTTGTGACAGCCTCGTCGTTCTTGCCGCCAGGCCCCATAATGAAGAGGTTATGGCCATTAGTGGGGTGGGAAATTCGAGCTTTCAATCGATCGCATCCCGCTTTCTAAATGCACTCAATAAAAATCAATCGGCGCTCGCAAAGGCGTTCAATGCGCTTTCAACCGGTCAAAGCGCAGATATCGTTCAGCGCGTTCGCTCCCTTCAAGCTGCATCCACAGAATCGGCAGCGCGAATTTCCAGGCAAACGGCGGAGCAAGATCAAGCGGTGTATCGCTATGCGGACGCCAGCTTAGAAGGAGTTGGCAACGGCCTCTCGCGACTTCGCGATCTAGCAGTGCAAGCCTCGAATGGCACACTCTCCGACGAGGATCGCGCGGCGATCCAGGCGGAGGCCAATGCGCTCTCCGAAGAGATCAACTATGTGGCCAACAATACGGAATACAATGGCCAATCTCTCTTGAATGGAACGAGTTCTGTAGGTAATTCCAACATCACCGTCAATGCGACCACTTCAGGACTAGACTTGAACAACTTGGATTTCACGACCCAAGAAGGGGCCGAAGACGCGATTGAACAAATTGACAATGCGATTTCGCAAAACAACAGCTATCGAGCCCAAGTAGGAGCCGCGGAGTCCGCGGCCAGCACTCGAGCAGCGAGTGCTTATGCCACTGAAATTTCCGCAGCTGAGGTTCGCGAAAGCAATAGCGCGGACTTTGCCGACACGATTACACAATTGAGACAACTAAGCACTCAACAGGCGCTCATCACCGCCGCCATCACTCAATTCAACAAATCTCAGGGTCAAGCGCTGAACTCTCTCATTACGAATTTCGGGAAGAAAAAATAGGATCCTTTTTCGAGTGGCGCTTCGTCTGCTCGAGGATGTCTTCGTGGCCAAACTTTTTTTCGAGCTTGAGCCACCCGTAGCGTGTGACCGCTCCAAAGAACATCGTTTTAAGGAGATGCCCGCAAAAGACGTACAAGATAGCTTTCAGAAACGCGGCACTCACGGCCCATCCTTGAAATCCCAATTGGCTGTCATTCATACCCAACACTCCAAGAATCATCTGCGTGGGCAATCCGATTAAGGCTCCCAGAAACGCGGCACTGGGCCCATAGGTTTGCAGAGCTTCCTTCGCACTTTCGTACGTCTCGCGAATATGCAGAGAGATAATCCACTCATGAATTTCATGAGCAGGCAGCGATCGACCAATTAGATAAGTTGCCACATTGTTCAGCGTGGCAGCGACGGCAAAGCAAAAGACGAAAAGGAGCCAGCGGCGAGGACTGATCGTCACTGCCATGATCAAACACAGCGTGCTTGGAATGATCACAATGAAGGCGTCGGAAAAGACGACGAGAAATAAGGCAAATGGAAGGATATGAGAGTGTTGATGGCGATGCGCGAAGTCCATCCACCATTCCAGAACGCGGCGTTCTGTTTTCTTTACCCAGGTTTTAAACTTGTCCCACATTTTGCTCGATGAATTGAATAATTTCTGCCGCTATATCCACGCCCGAGACATTTTCAATGGCCTCTAAACCAGGCGACGAATTCACCTCGATGATAGCGGGACCTTCCTTACTTTCCAATAGGTCTACACCAGCGACTTTCAATCCCAACGTCTTCGCGGCGCGAACAGAAACTTCTTCGAATTCCTTGGGCAATTGGATCGACTCTGCGCGCCCACCGCGATGCACATTGGATCGAAATTCAGACGGATTTTCAGAAACGCGCCGCATCGCCGCAACAACGCGATCGCCTACAACGAATGCTCGAATGTCTCTGCCCTTCGCTTCTTCCACGAATTTTTGCACGAGGATATTTTGTTTTGCCACGTGCAAAAGCTCTATGATGGCTTGAGCCGTATTGAGACGCTCCGCCAAAACCACTCCAATTCCCTGAGTGCCTTCCAGCAATTTGATAACCACGGGCGCGCCCCCGATTTCATCGATGGTCTTTAAAATCTCCGATTTGCGACGCACGAAGGCCGTCTTTGGGAGCAAGATATTTTGCTTTGAGAGAAGTTGAAGCGCATAGAGCTTATCTCGACTGGCATTCACCGCTCGAGAGGAACTCAAAGTAAAAACTCCCATCTGCTCGAATTGACGAATGAGTGCCGTACCGAAGTATGTGATCGACGCACCAATTCTCGGAATGACAGCATCCGGAAGCGGAAAGGGCTTACTTAAAAAAAGCAGTTTAGGAGGATTCTCAACGTGGATCGTAAATTTAAACGGGTCTTGAACGCGGGCTTCATGACCACGGGATTCTGCCGCTTCGAGCAACCGACGAGTGGAATAGAGTTCGGATTTACGTGAAAGAATGGAAATTCTCATCGGTCTTTCGCTGACGCTAACTTCGCCCTTGGCGAATGTCGAGCAAGTCGGCACAACCTAGAAATGCTCAAATTGACGGTGATTTCAGGGACCAACCGACCTGGCTCGAACACTCTAAAGCTGTCTCGCTACGTCGAACGGCATTTGAAAACCGAGTTAGCCGCCAAAGCGGAAGTTACTCTCATCGATCTTCAAGATCTCCCGAAGGAAATCTTCGAGCCCTCGTCCTACGCTCAAAAGCCATCGAACTTTCAAAAGTTTTGTGACGTCATTCTCCAATCGGATGGAATTGTAACCATTTTGCCGGAATACAATGGAGGCGCTCCCGGGATCTTCAAATACTTCATTGATATGCTTCCTTTTCCGGCGAGCCTGCAGCGAAAGCCCGCTACATTTATTGGATTGGGCGACGGCCGCTTCGGAGCTCTTCGCGCCTGCGAACACATGCAGCAAATTTTCGAATACCGAAATGCGTACATTTATCCCGAGAGAGTCTTCATTCCATTTGTGACGAAGGAACTGGATGAAAATGGCGCGCCTAAGAATGAGATGACGTTGAAGCTGCTGCATTCGCAGCTCAAAGGCTTCGCGGAATTTGCGAGCAAGTTATCTGCAGGCTAATGCCGAAGCGAGGCGAGGCCAATAAACCTAAGCGACGGTAATTTCCTTAGTAAGATAGACGGCTTGAATAGCGTTTAAGAGTGCCACGCCATCTTTCATCGGTTTTTGAAATGCCTTTCGACCGGAAATGAGACCCATTCCGCCGCCACGCTTGTTGATCACAGCCGTACGAACGGCGTCGGCAAGGTCGTTTTTTCCAGCGGCTCCACCGGAGTTGATCAATCCGGCGCGACCCATGTAGCAATTTGCCACCTGATAGCGCACAAGTTCGATGGGGTGATCTCGACAAAGTTCCGTGTAAATTCGATCGTCAGTCTTGCCGTAATTTCCACCGCCGCCCATGTTGAGCACCTTGAAACNNGTTATTCTCCGGAAGTTTTTGTTTGATAATATCGGCTTCGATCGTCACGCCGAGGTGATTAGCTTGACCGGTGAGGTCGGCGCTCAAGTGATAATCCACGCCATCCTTTTTGAAGGCGGAGTTTCTCAAATAACACCAGAGAATGGTGAACATTCCCAAATCGTGAGCCTTTCGAAAGGCCGTTGAGATTTCTAAAATCTGGCGGCGGGATTCCGGAGAGCCGAAATAAATCGTCGCGCCAAT
>DDSI01000275.1 GCA_002343335.1 Bacteriovoracaceae bacterium UBA2394 | reverse complement strand
CATCCTCTCACCGATATCGGCTTGGAGAAATTCCTAAGTGACTGGAAAAAAGTGAAGGCTTAAATCGTGAACGAGCTTCAGAATCAGTTTGAAAAGGCATCTCGCGACGTGCGAGACCTTCCCGACCAATCCAATGATGTGCTTTTAAAGTTGTATGCGTTGTTCAAGCAAGCCACAGTGGGCGACGTGGAAGGCAAGCGCCCAGGTATTTTCGATTTGCGGGGCCGTGCGAAATTTGATGCGTGGGCGGAAGTCAAAGGTCAATCGAAGGAGCAAGCGATGAAAAGTTACATCGCCTATGTCTCGCAAATTAGCGCTCAAAAATAATATCTGATTCCCAAGCCGCCCTGAAACATTCCAAAAACTTTGGGTGCAAATCCGAGTCCTGGAGCAATTTCCAAAAAGACGCCGAGCGCGGGATCTGGATTCAACCATTCCGCCCCGAAAGGAAATCGCGCAAAGGCATTGGCACGCGCATCGCCCGCTTTGGGATTGTCCTTACTTGCAATGCGAATACCGCCGCCCACTCCCAAATAAAGAGCGATTTTTTGGAGTTGCTCGTCGCCCTTTGGAAAGAGACCTGGAAATTGATAAAGAAAGTCGCCGTAACCCATAAAATATTCGAAAAATGAATAGGTCATGGCCGCATCGATGGCCATACGATGTTCGCCGTCCAAAAAATATTTTGCGCTAATCCCTGTAGGTTCGCCGAAGATTGCTCCGAGCCCAAAATTAGTTGTGCCCATGGCATGTGTGGGTATGGATGAGCCGAGCTGACTGGCCGTGAGAGCCGCTGCGATGATCAGAAGTCTGAGTGCTTTCTTCATGGTCGATTTCCTCCCCGTTAAACTGAGCCCAGTTTAGCGCTAGAACCTGGTGAAATTACAGAGGTTTTTGATTACAAAGTCGTGATGTTCGTCTTGGAGACGGGATGCTAAAAGATCTCGACGAATAGGTAGTGAGATAAAGCGGAGGAACTCAGATTCATGTTTTTAGCTTCACCAAGCATCGACCAAACGGGAGTGGAGGAGCGCGTTCAGCGACTTAACACTCGAAGCATTAAGAAGAACTCCAAAATGGACGCCTTAAAGTTGGCGATGAGCATGCTCGACCTTACGACGCTCGACGCAAAAGACACGGAGGGCAAAGTGCGACAACTCTGTCGAAAGGCTATTCGCCCGCACGATTCTTTCGACGATGTGCCCTCGGTCGCGGCTGTGTGTGTGTATCCAAACTTCATTGCGATCGCCAAGGATGCTCTCAAAGGCACGGATATTAAAGTGGCTGCTGTGGCAACGGCATTTCCGACGGGAATGAGCTCTCTGGAATTCAAATTGAAAGAAACCCGTTGGGCGGTGGCTCAGGGCGCCGATGAAATTGATATGGTCATTTCGCGCGGAAAATTTTTGGCAGGAGATTATAAATATGTCGTTCGGGAAATCGAGCAAGTGAAAGAAGCCTGTGGCCCCGCTCATTTGAAAGTGATTTTGGAAACCGGCGAACTTTCCACGCTCGACAATGTACGACGAGCCAGCGATCTCGCCATGGACGCCGGTGCGGATTTCATAAAAACATCCACGGGCAAAATTCAGCCGGCTGCGACTCTACCGGTCACGCTCGTGATGCTCGAAGCCATTCGAGATTTTTATTATCGAACGGGAAAAAAAATCGGAATGAAACCTGCCGGAGGAATCGCCACCGCAAAGCTGGCGCTGCAGTATTTGGTGATGGTGCGAGAAACGCTTGGAGAAGATTGGCTCAATGCCGACATGTTCCGCTTTGGAGCGAGCACACTTGCCAATGACATTCTCAGACAAATCGCCAAAGAAAAATCGGGTGTCTATCAATCTTACGACTACTTCACGAAGGACTAAGTTATGGCCAAAAACAATTCGAAATCTGCAAAAGCAAAATCAGCGGTAAAGTCCACCCTGCAATTCAACACGTCTTGGTCTTACGCCCCGGCGCCGGAGAGCGCTGATCATGTGAAGCTACAAAGTTCCTACGATCTCTTTATCGATGGAAAGTTTACGGCTCCCGCGAAGGGAAAATATTTTGATACTTTGAACCCCGCCACTGAAAAAAAATTGGCGTCTGTGGCAGAAGCGACGACTGAAGATGTGGATCTCGCGGTTCAATCGGCTCGCCGCGCTTACGATAAAGTATGGTCTAAGATGCCGGCCAAGGAGCGTGGCAAATATATTTTTAGGATCGCTCGAATTTTGCAGGAGCGCGCTCGAGAATTTTCTGTATTGGAATCCATGGACGGAGGTAAACCAATTCGTGAATCTCGCACGATCGACATTCCCCTCGCAGCGGCGCACTTTTTTTATTACGCCGGTTGGGCAGATAAATTGGAATATGCCGTCGCCGGCAATCGTCCCGTGCGAGCACTCGGCGTGGCCGGGCAAATCATTCCCTGGAACTTTCCGCTGCTGATGGCGGCATGGAAGATCGCTCCTGCATTAGCTGCGGGCAACACCGTGGTATTGAAACCTGCAGAAACCACGCCTCTTACCGCTTTGAAGTTGGCGGAAATTTTTCAGCAAGCTGATCTCCCGCCAGGCGTAGTCAACATCGTGACCGGCGCCGGTGCGACGGGCGCTGCGATCGTGCAACATCCGGGCATTGATAAAATTGCCTTCACGGGATCGACTGACATCGGAAAGGGAATTCAAAAGGCGCTGGTCGGTCGAGACACGAAGCTCACGCTCGAACTCGGCGGTAAAAGCGCGAACATCATTTTTGAAGATGCCGCGCTCGATCAGGCGGTTGAAGGCATCATCAATGGAATTTATTTCAATCAAGGCCATGTCTGCTGTGCGGGATCTCGTCTCTTTGTTCAAGAGAGTGTGGCTGGGATGCTGATTCGAAAGCTGCAAGATCGCATGCAGACGCTCATCGTCGGAGATCCTCTCGATAAAAATACCGACATCGGTGCCATCAACTCCCGACCGCAGCTGGAGAAGATCGAAGAGTATTTAAAAATTGGCGTGAAAGAAGGCGCTGAGCTTTTCCAAACGAAGTGCGAGATTCCGAAGAAAGGCTTCTGGGTGCGACCGACTCTTTTCACCAATGTGGCGCAGTCGCATCGTATCTCGCAGGAAGAAATCTTTGGCCCCGTTCTCACCATGCAGACTTTTCGAACGGTGGAGGAAGTGGTCGAGAAAGCCAACAACACCCCCTACGGATTGGCCGCTGGAGTTTGGACGGACAAAGGCTCGAAAGTTTTCAGCGTGAGCTCGCAACTGCGAGCCGGTGTGGTGTGGGCAAATACCTACAATAAATTTGATCCGACCGCTCCCTTTGGCGGTTACAAAGAAAGTGGCAAGGGACGCGAGGGAGGTCTGCATGGACTCCTTCCCTACTTGGAGGTGGCCTGATTATGAGCGATAAAATCAAAAAATTTGAAGATAAGGCCCGTGAGAAGTCGGAGGCGGAACTTTCCCAAAAGCGCTTGGGTGTGATGAAGACTTACAAACTCTATGTGGATGGAAAATTTCCGCGCACAGAATCGGGACGCTATTACGAATTGAAAAATTCCGAGGGCGCAATTTTAGCGAATGTCTGCCTCTCCTCTCGAAAAGATTTTCGAGACGCTCAGACGGCAGCACGCGCAGCCACCACCAAGTGGGCGAAGGCGTCTCCTTATAATCGCGGACAGATTCTTTATCGAATGGCGGAGATGCTGGAAGGTCGAAGCGCGCAATTTGTAGAGGAACTCACTTCCGAGGGTCTGACGGCTTCTGAAGCGCGCAGCGAAGTAGAGCAATCGATTGATCGTCTGATTTATTATGCGGGCTGGTCCGACAAGTATCAGCAGGTGTTTAGCGCGGTGAATCCCGTGGCGAGCTCTCACTTTAACTTTTCCATGCTCGAGCCCACCGGTGTCGTGAGTTTAATCGCTCCTGAAGAAACAGGATTGCTGGGACTCATCTCAATGATTGCTCCGGCGATCGTCGGCGGGAATACGGTCGTCGTCCTCGCCTCTTATTCGAAGCCCCTTGGAGCCATCACGTTCTCCGAAGTTTTGGCGACTTCTGATTTGCCCGCAGGCGTGGTGAATATTTTGACGGGAACCCGGGCAGAACTCATTTCACACATGACATCTCACATGGATGTAAATGCGATTTCTTACGCTGGCAGTGAGGAGAAAGAATTGAAACCCCTTCAAGAAAATGCCGCTCTCAATGTGAAGCGAGTGTCTCTTTGGAAGAATGAAATGGATTGGTCGAGTGAGGAATCTCAAAGCCCCTATCGAATTCTAGAACTTCAAGAGACAAAGACGACCTGGCATCCTGTGGGAATTTAAATCGAGCAAGCGCGGCATCAGCTCTCACTCCAGATAGAACAGGTCGAGTGTGCTTCCAGACTCATCCCCTTCAGAGGATCGCGGAATGCAACGACTGACTGGCCCATCTGGTGAGATACAGAACCGAAGGCTTTGACCCAGGCATACTTTTCATCTTCGCCTTCCCGATATTGAACGCAGACATTGAAGATTCCGGCAGGATCTAAAAGCTTTTGTTCCTGTCGAACGATGATCACCTCCGTGGGAATGCCATATTTTAGATTGTGACGATCGGTGCGAAGAACCTTCCACCACTTCTGAATGGCATTTAAAAACATCATTGGGCCCAAAAGGAGCAGCGAAAAAATGAGGAGAATATCTTGAGGGGATTGTTCGTAGAAAATGAGGGAGGGCTGCTGGATTGGCTGAAATCCGTATAGGAAAACGACCAAAACCAGCAAGCCTCCACACGCCATCACGTACAGGAGAAAATTCAATAAACTCGAGAACAAGAAACCCCACCGAAACCTCAACGACCTTTCGAACTTCACGTTCAGAAGCATTGATGCTTGCGACGGAATAACCGACATATCCAGACAATTGCAAAAATCGTGCACACGATTAATGCGATCTAGACGGCGTATCTATACGTTCTGCGAAAAATTTGCGTAATAAAACCCACCGTAATTGGATTAATTAGGGACAGTATAAGTA
>DDSI01000282.1 GCA_002343335.1 Bacteriovoracaceae bacterium UBA2394 | reverse complement strand
CTTGCTGACTAATCTCTCGCATCTGTCCAAGCTGTTCCCGGAAGCCTGGCATTTTCTGCAGCACGATTTCATCGCTCTTCACCTCTGAGTAAACGCGGCGATGCAGTTCCATCAGATTTTTTTCGGCCTTCTCTCGGATGAGTTCCATCGGTCGCCCTTGAAGCCTTAAAAGCATGGCCCACTTCTGAACAGCGACTTCGGGATTGGCGAGTTCATACATTTGCGCATAGTTGGTTTGAACATCTTCAGTTGCCTTTTGCTTAAGCTCCGCCTCGCTTACGCGTCTTTCAGCGGGCAATTTTGCATTCTCTGCTTTCATCCGATTGAATGTACGCAAGATTAGGTTTTGATAGGTGCGTTTCGGATTGAATCCGTAAGCATTTCGGAAGGAGCCCGCCAGTTCCTCTCCAAAGGAGGTGTCTCCTCGCTCGCGCGCTCTTTCCATGGCCACCGCGCGCCGATGATCCGCAATGCGACCTCCCACGACTTTCTCGCCCGTAATGAGTATCACTAGGAAAGTACTAGAGAGCGCTTGAGCTTGAACTTGAATATCTCGATTCCACTGCTTGAACCATTCAGGATGTGCTTCGATCACCTCGGGAGGCAACATTCCCCCACGAAGGTAGGGCACATAATTGCGCCCCTCCGTCTTTAAAGTACTTAAGTCGCCATCGCCCAATAGACCAAAGAGATCGGCGGAATTTTCGAGAGCTTCATCTACTACGAAACGAAAACCCGGGTATTTTACAATGAGTGCTTCCACTCCATAGCGGGTGAGATCGGTGTAAATGACATTCAAAATGGAAGTGGACATGTACTTGTTTACAAGCGGCATGCGTGCAAAGAGTTTGTGGGTCATCATGAGAGCAAGAAGAAATTTTGCGCTATGCCAAAAGCTATTACCGAACTTCAAAACCTCGTCTTGAGCTTCATCCCAACCCCGCACAGGATTACCGACGAGATACCTTACTCCTACGGGAATGAGTCCAAATCCAATGCTGCTCATGGCTACACGACCTCCATAGGCCGTCACCAGTTGCGCTCCCTTTTTCCAAATTGGAATTTTTGCCGTAGCCGATACCGATTCTCCGCCCATTGCGACAGCCTTCTGGCCTGCCAAAAATTCACTCGCAAGCTCCTGAGAAGTTTTTTGTAGAGCTTGCTCCGCAGCTGTGACTTCCGGCGCGTGGAATCGTTTCAACCACTGATACATGCGCGTATTAGCAATGCGCGCTCCCGCTGCTTTTCCGTACACAAAAGGAGCATCCGCATTCAGGCGAATCAGATCCCGGCGCACGCTCGCCCCAGCTGATTTAAGGGTCTGCCAAGCACCATTCATGAGCGTGTAACGCTCGGTGAGCGACACGCCCGTCTCCCGAACCGCACCCATCATGCGTTGACCAACACTTGTAATCGCCTTCCCTCCGCCGAAACTTAGAACGGTGAGTGCAAAGCCTGCGCCGTCCGCTGCTACATCCGCGAGAATTTCATTCGAGGATCGAGATATTCGATCCTTATGAACATTGGAGTTTTTGAACTGAGAATAAAATCGGACGGTATTTTCAAACGTTTTATCCGATCCCACCCGATCCGCGAGAATGAGAGGAATCCCTTCGATGACGAGTCGATAGGTTTCATCCCACATTTGCTTGGATCCATGCTGAATAATTTGCACGACCTCTAGAGGCAATGAGATGTACCAACTTGCATCCTTCTGTTTTCGCATTGCGCGAAGTTCTCGAATTTGACTGTAGTTCGCCTCGAGATCCTTCGTGTTGAAGCGGCGAATGCCTTCAATCGTCGCATCGAGAGGCAGCAGTATGCCTGGCTCTAAACGCGCCAAGTCTTGAAGATTCAGCGCCAGACCTCGAGAAAGCTCGACACGTGTACGACGAGGATCCAGAGCCTGTGTGATCTCGACACCCATTCCAAGCACCTGCGTGATGAAACTATTTGTCTTCGCGAGAAAAGCGTTCCGCTGAATTCGCACAGCCGCGCTTTCTAGATAGACCTTGGCCTGATCCGTCTTCAATTCCTTAACCAAGAATTCCTCAAAATTGGCATCGCTTCGGAAAAGATATTCCCAATCGCGAATCTTCCCTTCCCTTCCTTTAAGCCAGGGCGATCGTCGGAGAGTGAATTCAAAATAGGCCTGCAGATGCTTGGGATCGATACGCAATCCTTCCGCATTCTTCAGCTCCTTTATTTCCTGCTGATAGTTTGAAAGAAATGAATCGATGGCAGCATTTAGCAGATGAATCTCGGAACCCAATCGATTCCGAAGAAAAACTTCATTATCCTCTCCGTAAATCAGCCGACGAATGTCGCTTATGGCTTCAACGCGGTAAAGATGATCGATGAACCCGAGAGAGTGATCGGCATAGAAATAATTTTCTTCTTTGGTGCGTAAGAATTCAAAAATGGTTTGTTGCGCCTTCAAGAAATCATCCGTCGTAGAGTCTCTACTTAAATGAAAAGGCGCTAACCGCTCACGCACCTGCTGTGTCTCTCCAAATGGATCTCGAAGAATTTCATCCACACTTTCTCGAATGAGATCCGCGATGGATTTCTGCCGCTCCACGTAAGAAGCATCTCGCTCCACATAAATTGAAAGAAGATCTCCGTCCTCGCTCGTAGGAAATGCTCTTTCTCGAGCTTCCACCAATTTTTGAACACGCTGGCGATCCGTCAACGCTTCCCCAACCTCTTTTACCGCCGACTGAATACCCGTCATAAACCCCTGCCATTGGAAGGGCTGGGTGGTGGGTTGCGTCGTAGGTTGCGTCGTAGGCTGTGTAC
>DDSI01000164.1 GCA_002343335.1 Bacteriovoracaceae bacterium UBA2394 | reverse complement strand
GTCGACCACCTCGGGGGTGCGATTATACAAAACCAATTCCAGAGGGTTTACGCTCGCAAAATGTTCGGCAGCCACTCGACCTATTTCTCCAAGTCCTGCCACTCCGATACGCCGCGTGGCCAGATCCCCCACAACTTTCTCCGCAAGCCGCACTCCGATCGAAGGAATACTCACCTGAAAACGCCCGATATCTGTGTTGGAGCGAATTGACTTCGCCACTTTGAATGAGCGTTGAAAGCTTCGATGCAAAATGGGTCCGAGAGTACCCGCCTGAACGGAAGCCTCGTACGCGCGTTTCATTTGCGACGTAATCTGAGTTTCTCCAATCACCATGGATTCCATACTGGCCGTCACTCGAAAAAGATGAGCTAATGCCATTTCATTCTCGTGAACTCGAACGCAACCTTGGAGCTGCGAAAGAGGAAGGTCCGATCTCTTGCTCCAGCGCTCGAGGATCTTTTCTGGCGTAGTCGCATCTCCCACCCCGTAAATTTCCACGCGATTACAAGTATTGACATAGACTCTTTCGACTGCGTCGGCCGCGAGCTCTTCGGTGAATTGCGAATTCTTGTCGGCTAATTGCGCACGCAAATCGAGCGGCGCATTTCGAAAGTCCACCGATAATACCCACAGCGTCGTCATGACTTCTTCAATTTCCTAGATGATGTTGGGAGGGCAGCAATAAATCCATGCCCCAGGTGAGAAGAATGACCGAGACAAATCCAAGGAGCGCGAGAATGGCTGTCGTTCGGCCATGATATCTCAGAGACACTCGCCTCAAAATTAAAATGAGAGCGTAGACAACCCAAGTCAGAAGACAGAGCAGAACTTTGGGATCCAAGACCCAATTCGATTCCCAGTATTTCTGCGCAAAAATAAAGCCCAACATCATTCCTGCAGTTAAAAGAAAAAATCCCGCGCCCAACATTTCGCCCAGGTACCTATTCAAATCATTCAGGCTCGGAAGGCGCAGCCAAAATGAAGAATGACCATGATTCCCTCTTAGCCCACGATCTAAAACTAAATACATAAGCGCTAGACTGGCTGACACCATGAAGGCGACCTCCCCTAAGATCATCAAGGTGATGTGCGTCCAAATCCAAGGAGGAGACAAAGCGTCCGATTCCGACTGGACAAAGGCGGCGAGCAACACAAAGGCTGCGCTCATCCCGATGAGCGTCAGCGATAAAATTCTTCCCGCTGGAAAAAATCCACAGGCGAAAGAAACAACCGACAGCAGAAAGGCAATCGTCAACTGAGTCTCATGGGAATTAATGGGGATGAGTGAATCGCGCGTGAGAATTTCCACTCCAAGAAGAACAATTGAAAACCCCAAAAGCAGTCGTCCGATGAAACGATTTCTCTCACTCGTAAAAAGCGAACCGAGTAGAACGACAATGGTAAGACCGATTCCCGCTAAATCCATAGCGACCTATTTCTTCTTTCCAAAGAACCCTCCAAGCCCACCGCCTCCGCTGCTCCCCCCTCCCTTATCCTTTCTCATACGTAGAAGACGCGCTTCGGAGCTTGCCTCCGTCATGCGGGGGTCAAATCGAGTTGCTTCATCGAAATCCTGCAAAGCTTGTTCGTTCTTTCCTTCCGATTTCCAAATGAGGCCCCGATAAAAATAGGCTGGCGCATAGTCCTGCTTCAATTTCAACGCAGACGTCAATTTCTCCCGCAATAAGGGCGCCTGAGATTTTGTGTCGCCTTTCGTTTCCACGATGGACATCCATGAAGCAAAAGCCAAATCAGCCAAAACTTCCGCATCGTTTTTCAAAACCCGATCCACCTGCTCCAAAGTTTCTTTGGCTTGTTTGTAATGTCTTCTTTTCAATGCCATCTTTGCCTGCCCCAACAACATCTCGGCCTGCAATTTTTCTTCGATCGCTTCTTTTCCTCCCGCCTTCTCTAAGGCGAGTTCGGCCTCATACTCCTTACGTTTTTCAGGATCCGTGAGCGTGGAATAGGCTTGATTGATTTTCGCAAAGAGCTGCTCTCCCAAATTTTTTAACTGCTTCGAAGTCTCATCCACGCCAGCCGGCAAGCGGTCGGGGTGATAAAGTTTTACCAATTCGTGAAAAGCCTTCTTGCAAAGCTCGGGGGCGGCCATTTTTTCCACGCCCAGAATCTCATGGGCGGGTGCCTTCTCAAATGAAGTCATTTTCAGCTTCATTTCACTCAGCATCTTTTCCGCTGGAGATTCCCCCCACTGAATGGTGTCCATTTCAAAAGCCACAGCCACCAAACGCAATCCTGTTTCATCGAGATTCGACAAATTGGTCGATGAAGACGTTTGAATGAGTTGGTTCCAACTCCTGAGCTCCTGAGGACTGAGGGGTAACGGAAACTGGCTCTGAGCCTTGAACGTCCGGCTTAGATACGGAGCGAGGCGAGAGCGACAAATGGCCTCCGTCAAAAATCCCTTCGACGCCGCCCAAAGTAGCTTCGGAAATTCTTCCGTGAGTCTCATGGGCTCGAATTCCATGGCAGGAAATTGGGTGTCTGGTAAGGGCTGAAATTTTAGTCGCCCATGACTCAGCGAAATGCCGTTGAAAATTCGATCGCGAAAGTGGCCTTCTAAAATCTCTGGCATCTGAGCCGACTGAATAAGAGCCTTTCTCACGAGCCACTCCCCGAACGGTTTTGTATCACCCGCCTGTTCTTTCTCTTTCAGTTCCGCTCGAAGGCGATCATTCGTGAGAAACCCTTTCCGTACTAAAAAATTGCCCAGCGCTTCCTGAGCCCAATTGGATTTTGTAGCCACCGGCTCTCCGCCCCTAAACAAAATCTGCTTTTTGTATTTTTCCCATTCCAGAGACAAAAGCCCCGTTAGCTTCTTTTGATGTATTCCAAAAAGAAGGGAAATTAGACCGGGCTTTGCCGGCTCAATCGCAAGCTCTGTCTGTTGCGAATTGGAGAGTGAAACCACGCAATACTGTAAACAATCAGTCCTCAAGCGACTACCCTATTTCCTTATTGCCACCCCCCTAGAATTGGTTTTTGATTTGCGAATGGCGGAAGAAGTAACAGATACCGGCTTTAAGTCGATGGTCCTAGATTCGAAAATCCCTGTGTTAGTGGATTTTTGGGCTCCTTGGTGTGCCCCTTGTCGAGCGATCGCACCGATCTTGGAAGAGATCTCCACTGAACTGAATGGAAAAGTTCGCATCGTAAAAATGAATGTGGATGACAACCCTCAGACGCCTGGCCAATTAGGCATTCGAAGCATTCCGACCTTAAAGGTTTTCGTAAATGGCGCGGAAGCGAACCAAATGATTGGCAGTGCTTCCAAAGATCAGATCAAACAATTTCTCACACCCTTCATGAAATAAATTGGACGCCGTCCCGAAGGGTATTGAGCCAGAGGATGAGCAGAGGACGCTTTCTAAATTGAAAGCGTCGTTCCGCGTTCTTTACTTCACACTGACTTTTTCAATTACCACGGGCGTTTCAGGAACGTCGTCAAAATACCCTTTTCGCGTCGTCTTCACAGCCGCAATTTTTTTGATCACATCCTCGCCTTGAGTAACCTTTCCAAAAACCGCATATCCCGGCTGAGATGGGCCCTTGTAATCGAGATTCGGATTGTCCTTGGTGTTGATAAAAAATTGGGACGTCGCGGAATTGGGATCATTGGTGCGGGCCATGCAAATCGTAAAGGCTTTATTCGAAAGTCCATTATTGGCTTCATTTTCGATTGGAGCGCGGGTCTCCTTTTCTTTCATCGTTGCATCTAAACCACCCCCTTGAATAACGAAGGTCTCAATCACTCGATGAAAAATCGTGCCATCGTAGAAACCCGATTTGGCATATTCCACAAAATTCGCCACCGTCTTAGGGGCTTTCGCAGGATCCAACTCCAACACGATGTCTCCCATAGTCGTTTTCATTTCAATCATAACTTTCTCCTGTGAATTGAGTGAGGCGCTTGAGTCGCCGCTTTTTTTACACCCCAGACCTACTATAAAAGCGAGGGCGACCGTGATAGGAATAAGTGCGTTTTTAAATTGAATAATTTGCATGGATAAAGATTGGGACGGAGTCCTCACTAGTGGCAAGAAAAACTTTTCATCCTTATGAACTCTACGAAGCGTCGGTCATCGATCCGAAGAATGACCTTCGTACTTTGGAGCGCTTTTATGGGGGCGTGTTTCGTAAAAAACCTCATTTTTACCGAGAGGATTTTTGCGGCACTTTCATTCATAGTGTCGAGTGGGTCAAAAAATCGCCACGCCATCGAGCATGGGCCCTCGATATTGATCCAAAACCTCTCCACTATGGATTAAAGACTCATCTTCCGAAGCTTAATCCTGAACAACGACGCCGGTTAAAAGTTCTGAAGCGAGATGTGTTGAAAGGTATCGATACGAAAGTCGATCTCGTTTCCGCCGTAAATTTTTCCTATTGGTGCTTCAAAAAGCGCTCTTTGATGAAAAGATATTTTGAGAGCGTCTACCGAAATCTAAAACGCAAAGGCATGCTCGTCATGGACATGATGGGTGGGATCACCCTCCAAGACTCCAGCATGGACCGTCACAAGATCGACTGGGGCAAAGGCATGCCAACACTTCTTTATTTTTGGGAGCAAAAGCATTTCGATCCTCTCACTCAGGAAGCCAAATTTGCGATTCACTACCAGGTGGGTAAATCCAAACGCAAAATGAAGAACGTCTTTCGGTACGACTGGCGCATATGGACCCCCATTGAACTGCAAGAGATTCTTGAAGAGGTGGGCTTCTCCGACTCACAAATTTATTGGGAAGGAAGTACTCGAAGTGGAGAAGGCAGCGGAACGTACACCCGAAAAGAACATGCCCCTACAGAAGATGTTTGGATTGCTTATCTGCTCGCGATTAAGCGTTAAAAAATGTGCCGCCGGAGCGAAACGCTCATAAGGATCCCCATCGCAATCATGTTAGTTATAAGAGAACTTCCTCCATAGGAGAAGAATGGCATCGGCACGCCGACGACTGGAAACACGCCAATCTCCATTCCTACATTGATGATGACGTGCCAAATAATGATCGACAACGCGCCCATCGCTAAAACGGCGCCAAATTTATCCTTCGACTTTCGAACCACATCGATACCAAGCAAAATGAAGATGACAAACACCGCCAAAATTCCGAGGGAACCTATGAAACCCCATTCCTCCGCGAAAGAGGAAAAGATGAAATCGGTGTGATGCTTTGGAAGAAAATCCAACTTAGACTGCGTACCTTTGAGATAACCCTTTCCCGATATCTGCCCACTTCCCACCGTGATCATACTTTGAATGGCATGATAACCCTCTCCAAGCGGCGAACGTGCGGGATTCAAAAATGTTTTCACCCGATCTCGTTGGTAGTCTTTGAGAACGAATTGATAAGCTAAAGGAGTGATCAGGGCAAAACTGATCGCCATCGTGACGAGTGTGCGAATTCGTAGATTACAAAAAAAGACAATGGTGCCGCCCACAAATCCCACCATCAATGCGGATCCCAAGTCGGGCTGAGTAAAGATGAGAAACATCGGAATTCCGAGCAACACAAACACCGGCATCAACTCCCGAAATCCGTAGCCCTGCCCGGGCAAGGCCCGCTCTTGAGAATAGAATCTCGCCAAGACAAAGACGACGGCGAGCTTTGCCACTTCGGAGGGTTGCAAGTGAATGGGACCTAAGGGAAGCCAACGCTGAGAGCCATAAACTGTTTTTCCCGCGACCTCCACTGCAATGAGGAGTGCCACGACTACGCCGTAGAACAAATACGCCAGGCGCTCGTAAAGGTGGTAGTCGATCAAGGTTAAGATGAGAACGAGTCCTATCCCCACGCCCATGAAAACGATTTGTTTGTAGAAGAGATGAATCTGATTGAAGTACGTTGAGGAATAAAGCGTAAGAACCCCAAGACCACAGAGAACGATAAAACATCCAAAGAGGGGCCAGTCAAAACTGCCAAATGGATTTCTAGTTGGAGATGATTTTTCCATCTGACTCCTCTTTCATCGCTTGATCTCGCATCAAATAATTTCGAATCATTGCCTTCGCAATAGGAGCGGCTGCACGTGACCCCTGTCCGCCATTTTCCACCACAATCGCAATCGCAATTTTGGGATCTTGGAGAGGCGCAAGCGCTACAAAGAGCGCATGATCTTCAAATTCCTGTCGCTTGAATGCTTTGCTGATATCGAGAGCGACCACCTGCGCCGTTCCCGTCTTTCCGCCATACTCCAAATTCGGTAGACGAGAGCCACGAGCCGTGCCCTCGGCCCCCTGAATCACTTCGCGCATTCCCTGTAAGACGATCTCTCGAGACCGCGGATCGAGATCGATTTGATTCTCAACCTGCGCACTATATTCCTCCACCACTTGGCCGGAAGATCGAGCCGATCCCAAAACAAGCTGCGGTTGATAGAGAAGCCCTCCATTTCCAATCGCTGCCATAACTCTAGCCAACTGGAGTGCCGTCATCGTGTAGGCACCTTGGCCGATGGCCGCATTGATGGTTTCAGCCTCCACCGTCGTCCATTTTTTCGCGTGAACCCATTCTTCGCTCGGAATGAAGCCAGGCACTTCCGAATTGAAACGAGTGAGACGATCATGCTTTCCGGGAAAAACCTCATTCGCGATATAAGTGCGTCGTCCAAGCCCAAAGCGCGTGCTCCAGGCAAACATATTATCCAAGCCTAGTCCCAATCCTACGTTGTAGAAAAATACATCGCATGATCGCTCAATGGCTTGCACGACATTCACTCGCCCATGGCCCGAGTGATGGTGGCACTTCCAAATGCGACGGCCAAATCTAAAATATCCCGGGCAAAAATGGCTGGTGGTTCGATCGATAACANNTTCCAGTGCGGCCGCGGCCATGATCAGTTTGAAAGTACTTCCCGGAGGATAATGTTCCCCTACCACACGATCTAAGAATGGATTTTTGGGCTGATTGGTCAGGCGCTGAAATGTTTCCGAGGATATTGGACGCGTAAACATATTAGGATCGAGCCCGGGACGAGAAACATAGGCCAAGATCTGTCCCGTCTTAGGATCCAGCGCTACCGCTGCCCCCGTCTTACCTTCAAAAGCCTTCGTCGTTTCCAATTGCAACGAAAGATCCAAACTCAATCGCAAGCTCAGCCCCGCTTCAGGTTCCACTCTCGAAACCTTTGGCAATAATTCCCACTGCTCGTGATTGATTCGCCGCCCTTTCACGTCGACCACGATAAAATCGCGACCATCTTTTCCTCTTAAGAGTCCTTCAAAAGCAGACTCAATTCCAATCACTCCCTTTTCATCTCCAAGACGATAATTTCTCTCCGGATACCTCTCCTGCCATCGAGGCAACTCTCGATCATTAATTTCTCCGGTGTAGCCGAGAACGTGAAAAAAATTGTCATTAAACAAATAATCACGCACCGCCACGACTTCGATGTCTATACCGGGGTATTCCAACGTCTGACTTTCGATGAGAGCCAGCTCATCCGAGCTAATATCTTGAGCAATGAGCTTGGCTTGATAACGCGGCGATTTACGAATGAACTCTTGCTTCTTCTCCAATTCCGCCTCGGTCCATTTCAAAACTTTGCCCAATTGAGCCAATTCCATCTCGGGAAAGGGAGAATTCCCACGTGTGAACATGAGATCAAATCGCGGCCTAGCATCGGCGATAAGCTCTCCGTTCCGATCCAGAAGTTGACCTCGCGGGGCGGATAGACGCTCGATTTTAAACCGATTTCGATCGCTAAACTCGCGGTAAATCTCGCCCTTCCAGATTTGCAGATACCAAAGTCGTACAAGGATAAGAAAAAAGAACACGATAAAGAGGATTGCAACCGCCGTTGCTCGAGGTCGAAATTCGGCAACATTATACGGATCCGACAATCTCATCTCAGCGGGCCTCCAACAAAATCATCAGAGGTTTAGAAAACAAAAGTGCCACCGCTCCATGCAGAAATGCCGAAAGAAAAAGGACACCCCAAATTCTCCAACTTAAGAGCGAAACCGTGGGAATCATTCTTTCAAGGAGAATGATTTGAACGAGCTCCAAAAAAAACGCGGCTAAAGTGACGGCCAACGCGAGTTCAAACGCACCTCGAATAGAGAGACGCAAAGACAAAATTTTGATCACCACGAAGATGGAAGCCATGGCCAGCCAATAGAATCCCGAAGGCGTCAGAGACACGCCCGCGTAAATCCAACTCATCAACAAGAGGCAAAATGCTCCAAATCTTAAGCTCCACCAATAGCCGCCCACGAGAATAACGACGGAGGTCCCACTCACTGAAACCGCCCAGGGCAATTTAAGGGTGCTAATGAGCAAGAGCCATAGCGTCCAAAGGGCGATCATACCAAAGCTCATTCCCCATAAACGCTTCTGGCGCTCGGTGCTTCCCGCAGAACCGAGGCCCAGGCTGCCCATTATGATTTTGTCTTTCGCTGATTTTGTGGCTTGTCAGCTCGTTGCACGACGAAAACTTCCCCCAAAGAATCGAAATCCACCATCGGCTCCAATTGCGCCTGTTGCAAAACCAAGTTCGGATCCTGCGCAAGTCCCACAATCGTACCAATCTTAAATCCTGGCGGAAAGAAATCGCCGATGCCTGAAGTGACCAGCTCATCCCCCTGACGAACGTCGTGTCGGCGAGGCAAAAATCGCAATGTGAGTTCGCCTTCCGATGACCCTCCCACGAGCGTCCGCGTGCGCGAGCGTTGCACAAGAGCTTCCATGCGAGAGTTTACATCGGTGATCAATAAAACAGTAGAAGTCGAGGGGAAGGCCTCGATCACACGACCCACCACGCCCGCCGGGGCTACGACCGCCATGGATTCATGAACTCCATCGTCGGAACCCCGATCAATTTCTAAACTTCGAAAAACCAAACTCGGATCTCGCGCCACCACTTTTGCCGAAATGAACTTGAAGGATTCTTTCTCTCTAAAATCGAGCAAGTCCCTCAGCTTTGCATTTTCACTTTTGAGCTCGGCCAATTCTTGCAAATTCAGGAGCAACCGATCTCGCTCGGCCCTCAAATCGGCATTTTCTTTTTCGGCGCGATATAAATTCTTCAGACCACTAGCTGTGTTTGTTGCAAAAGACTCCGCAGAATCAATTGTCACTTGAAGGGGCACGAGCAACCGTCCAAACAGGCGATCCAAATAATTGGCTCGATTTTCCTCAAAGGTAGAATCGAATGAGAAATGGAGATAAAGATT
>DDSI01000012.1 GCA_002343335.1 Bacteriovoracaceae bacterium UBA2394 | reverse complement strand
TGTCAGGGCTTACTTCTTAGTGGCTTGAGTAGGAGAGTTTTTCACTTGCGTCTCCAAGAAAGCTACGGCCTTCGCAAGCTGGAAGTCCTCCTTCTCGAGAGGCGTCATCTTAGAGGTGTCGATCTTCGCCTTATCTTTTTTCGTCGCGGCACGAAGATCATCTTCCGGCTTTTCTTCCTTACCGATCAAATGACCCGGCAAATCTCTTTCGCGAGGAAGCATGTCCGGCTCGTCCAAAGCCTTCACAATTTTATCCGGCACAATTCCCAGCCCCTGGATAGTTCGTCCCGAGGGAATATAGTAAAGCGCGACCGTCAGCTTAATCCCGCTCCCATCTTCCAGCGGAATGACATTTTGAACGGAACCCTTTCCAAAACTCTGCGTCCCCATAATGGTGGCGCGTTTATGATCTTGAAGAGCACCCGCTACGATCTCGCTGGCCGAAGCACTGCCTCCATTGATGAGAACCACCAAGGGATAGTTCGGCTCCGTGCCCTTTGCCGTTGCAATTTTCTTATCAACCTGAACCTTGTCACGACCCTGAGTGTAAACAATCAAGCCCTTGTCCAAAAATGCATCAGCAATCTCCACCGCTTGCTGCAAAAGCCCGCCAGGATTGTTTCTGAGATCGAGGATGACTCCTTTCGTGGCATTCTTAGCGCTCAAATCCTTGAGCGCCCTTCGCATTTCGTCAGAGGAATTTTCTAAAAACTGTTTAATCTTTACGACGCCGTAGCCCTCGACAATTTTAGACGTCACGCTCTTCACATTGATGACCGCGCGCTCAATTTTAAATGGAAGCAATTGATCGACGCCCTCTCGCCTCACAAAGATTTCCACGATCGTACCTGGTTTTCCTCGCATCAACTTCACGGCGTCGAAGACGGAAAGTTTATCGGTGGGTTTATCTCCAATCTTTGCAATAATATCGCCGCTTTTAATTCCCTTTTTAAAGGCCGGCGTGTCTTCGATCGGCGTTACCACGGTGAGCATCCCGTTTCGTTTTGCGATTTCGATTCCTAAACCGCCAAATTGCCCTCGCGTATCGGCCTGCATTTCTGCAAATTCTTCTTTTGTCAGATAAACCGAATGCGGATCGAGCGAATCGAGCATGCCGCGAATGGCACCCTGAACGAGATTGTCGTCCGTGGGTTCTTCTACGTAAGTCCGTTTAACCAAATCATAGACCTTGGCAAAAAGAGCAATTTTTCGATACGCGGTGTCCTTCGAAAGATTGTCGGAAAGCAGATAGGTATACACGCCCCCCATGAAAAAACTGGCGATTGCAAAAGCTGCGACAAGAAATACGGCACGTCTGGCCTGTGAAGAAATTCTCACTTGAAACTACCTCTTATTAATAGATGCTACTATCCGACAGGGATGTATCGCCACCGGATTGTGAACTCTTTTGCTTGATGCGACCCGCCTTCGAAGCGGAGCGGCGCTTCTTCTGCAGTGCTTCCAGCTCTTCCAATTGCAAAGAAAGCATTACCTGCTTGGCTTCTAACTCCTTCAAACTCGCCATATAGTTTTCCTTCATTCGCTCGGACTGTTGTATTTTTGACTCGCGATCGGAGATCAGCTCGAGCGGTTCGGAGGAAAGTCGACCCCTTACGGATCGAACAATGAGTTCAAAATGCCCTTGCTCGACCCAAGAAGGCACGCGCGCGGAAACCGTTGTGGTTGGCCAATTCAGCAAAGGTATAAGTACCTGTTCAAAGCGCCGAGAAAAAATCTTCTCGTAATAATTTAGATCGGCGACAAGTCGTTCTCGTGTCTTTTCGATTCCCACAATCGCATTTTGAACCGATGAAATATTTTCTTTCACAAGATTCATGCGCCGTTTCAAATTTGCAACTTCGCTCTGCTTGGCCTCGGGCGCGCTAGCGCCAGTCAGTAAAAGTCCGATGGCTGAAGCGTAAACAATCCCGATCATCCAATTGCCACCTGACGATATCGAGAATAAAAAAGGCCAAAAGAAATGATCGTTGTCACACCGATCGACACTACTAAGAACCCCGCCCAGACGGAAAAAGGCATTCTCGTCCAAGTCCAAAGAAAGAAGTGTTCGATTTGATAAGAAACGATCACAGCGAGAAGGATCGCAAAAACAGATGCCATGCAAATACGAATCATCTGGCCAGTCCAAAGCGGCTTAAACAAAAGATGAGGCTTGGCACCGAGCATTTTCATCAGCGACCAACGAGGCTCTTCTCGGATTGTAATACGCTCCAAATTGAAATAGAGAACCAGCGAAAGCGTGAGCAACCATAGACATCCAAAGACCGCCGTAAGAACACTCGCAAATCGACGAATCTGCGTAGGAGGCTGATGAAGAATCTGGCTCTCAAAAATCTGAGAGTTTTGCTGAAGCGATTTTAAGAATGCATCGGCATCTCGAACTGAAACTACCGCAGACATCGGAAAAAATTTTTCCTCGAGGGGAGCTATCACATTCTTTAAGTCTGGATAGAGAGAACTCAAACGTTCTTTGTTTCGATAGGCCGAGTAAAGATCGTAGCGGATGACATTCGAATTCTGCTCCACCAACTCTTTAAATTTGCGATCACTTCCATCTTTCAAAATGACCGAAATCTGTGCGCTTTGAAATTCGCGCATAACGCTCTGGTGAATATTCATCGTGATCCAAAGGCAGATCAAAAGAAGTCCACCCAAGATGACAAAAGCCAAGAGGAGGCTCGCCTCCTTCATTAGAAATCGCATCATAAAGTCGTGTCTTTCCCTAACTGCGAAAGAGGAATCAAGTCCGGCACGTAGTCCGGAATGACTTCTGCATTCGCTCCCAGTCTTTTTACGGCATTGTTCGCAATGTGATAACGCAAAATGGAGGGGTGCTCAAAGCGTGGTGGATGATGGGTCGAAATGAAAACCGTCGCCCCTTCTTGATAGTGATCCCAAAGAATGTCGAGGAGCATGTCCGCCTGAATGGCATCCAAATGTGCCGTGGGTTCATCCGCCAAAATGAGCCTAGGCTTTCGAATGAGCGCTCTCGCAAATTCAGCTTTTTGAATTTCACCGCCAGAGAGCTCGCGATACTTCGAATTTGCTCGATGACGCAAACCCAAAGTCTCAAGCCATTTCATCACGCGCTTCTCGATCTCCTTTTTTGGAACATTGTCGATAAGCAAAGGAATGCTCACATTGTAAGCAACCGTTTCATCCAAAAGTCCGCGAGCGGACTGAAATACGATCCCAATATGTTTTAGATGCGTTGCAGAATGTTCACTTAAGCTTCGTCCCAAAAATACTATTTCGCCGTCGCTCGGCCTTTCCAAACCACACATCATTCGGAACAAGGTGGTTTTTCCAGCGCCGCTGGGACCGGTCAAAATGGAGAAGGTTCCACGTTCGATCGATAAATCCAGATTTCGAAAAATCCGGTGGGGACCGTAGGCTTTCCCTACCTTTTTGAACTCAAATAGCATCTCCATCCTCCTCGAAATTAGCGACCGATATTCTGAAGTCCAAACAAAGGTGAGAGGTTGCCAACACTTACTTCTAATGTAATCATTTTAAGCATTATGACGAATACATTTTTGGCATGGACGGCTCTCACCAGCCAGTCCGGCGTCTCGCTCAACATCTGGGATCTGGTGATGCAAGCGGGCTGGGTCGTAAAGGGAGTAATGCTTCTCTTACTCGTGGCCTCCGTATTGAGTTGGGCGATTATTTTTTGGAAATGGATCTCTCTGCGCGCCGCAGCACAGGAGAACGCCAAATTCTCTGAAGCCTTTTGGGCAGCAGGCTCTCTCGATGCCGCTACTCGAGCTGCACGCTCTTTTTCAGGAGCTCCTCTTAATCGAGTGTTCGAAGCGGCTTTGCAGGAGTTCAATTTGGTCAGCGGCCTTAAGCTGAACCGAGAGGAAAAGATTGAACTGCTGGAGACCAATGTTTATCGCACGTTGGACAAATCGTCCGGGGTAGAGCTTGAAGGTATGCAGCGCTATCTGGCCTTTCTTGCCAGCACCTCCAGTACAGCCCCCTTCATTGGATTGTTCGGTACTGTGTGGGGGATCATGACGTCCTTCATCAACATCGGCGCCACAGGAGCAAGCAATCTAGCGGTCGTTGCCCCGGGTATTGCTGAAGCGCTCATTGCTACGGCAATCGGTTTGTTTGCTGCTATTCCGGCTGCGTTGTTTTACAATTTATTCGTGAATCGAATCAAACTGCTCTCATCGGGAATGCAGAATTTTGGAACTGATTTTTTGAACACCGCCAAACGCAGTCTGCAATAAGAACAGAAGAATAGAGGAAGCAAAACGTGGCAATTAAGACCGGAGGAGGGCACCATCGAGAGCCGGAACTCAATTCCGAAATCAACATCATTCCGCTTGTCGACATCATGTTGGTGCTTCTCATTATCTTCATGGTGGCCGCCCCCATGATGAACGATTCCGTCGATGTTCAACTTCCAAAAGCCAAAGCAAAGTCTGCCGGCGTGCAAGAAGAATCCGTCATTCTGACTGTGCAGAAAAATGAAACGATTTATATCGGCAAGAACAAAATCGAGTTTTCAGAATTGGATAAGCGATTGACGCAAATGTTCGCCAATCGCCTCAAAAAAGAAGTCTTCATCAAAGCCGATGAAGCAGTGCCTCATGGTTTTGTGATCCGTGTCATGGCCGCCGTTCAAACTGCGGGCATCTTTCGAATTTCTTTCATGACGGATCCGGTCAACAATAAATAAGAGGGGCATCTCCCTCTCAAAAACGAACTATGTATCGGGCGATTAGCATATCGATTATTTTTCATGCGCTTTTGTTCGCGGCGCTGATTTACTCAGCCAAAATTTCTCTATCTATTTTAAAAGCGAAGACGTTGAAACTGGAGAATCTGGGAGCTGTTCAAGTAGACCTCACCTACAAACCCACCGACACTCCGATGAAACTCGGAGCAAAAGAAAAGGATCTTCCGCCACCTAAAGTAGAAGAAGAAAAGAAAAAAGAAGAAGAGATGGTATTGAAAACGAAACCACAGCCAAAGAAAGAGGAAGGCTCAAAGGCTTCAAAGAAGCCCGATCTCAAATCGATCCTCGATAAAATTCGCCAAGACTCTCGCCTTGAGGACAAGCCTCGCCCCAAACCTAAAGAAGATAACTTTCCGACGCATGCTCAGGGAGAAAAAGGCGCTCGAGGAACCGGCGGAAGAAGTCTCCGAGCACCAACGCCGGCCGAACAAGCTTTGCAATCAGCGATGCGAAAGCATTTCGAATTAGAAGAAGCAGCAACCATTCGGAAAAATTTTCCAAATGCCTTTGGATTTTTTACAATTCGCTTAGTGGGAGTGGGGTCACAATTTGAATTATCGGCTCTTGGTTTAGCGCAAACGACGGGCATTGCCATCTTAGATCGCAAATGCGAGCTCGCTATTCGCGAAGCCCTTGGAGCGGAACATTTCTCGTCTGACGTCATTCAAGAACTCAATGGAAAGGAAACGGCCATCATATGCAAACCCTGATTCGAATTTCTCTCATCTTTCTGACGAGTTCATTTTGGTGTGTTTCCTCCTTCGCTCAGTCGATCGTACTGAAGGATGCGCGCGAGGCGCCTACGCCCATTGCTCTGCAGGCTTTCGTGAAGTCGGGAGAGAGCGGAGACATCGTCAAGTTTGCTTCCGACACCGAAGCGAACGTCACGGCCGATCTTATTTTTTCTCGAGTATTCAAAGTAATTCCTGCGGAAGCGTTTGGAAACACGCCAGTTCCAGGAAATCTGAAATCCTTTCAAGTGGATCCCTGGCGACAAGTGGGCGCGCAATATGTGGTTCGCGCGAAAGTGGGAATCGAAAAGGGTGAATCCTGGGTAGAAGGTTATGCGTTTGATGTCATGACGGGAAAAATGATTTTGGAGAAGCGATATAAATCCAAACGCAATCCAAGCAGCCTGCCCCATCAATTTGCGGACGACATCGTCGAAATTGTCACCGGTCAGAAGGGTTTATTCT
>DDSI01000211.1:11790-12951 GCA_002343335.1 Bacteriovoracaceae bacterium UBA2394 | reverse complement strand
CTGCTCTTGAATCCTTTCGATATCATGGCCTTTAGGAGAACGATCAATACGCCTCTTCGAGGAATGGGTGATACATCGGTAGGAAAAATTGAACTCGCGGCTGCTCAAGCTCAGCTTTCCATAGCAGAATTTATTTCGCGGACAACCACTGTGCCGGTCACGGGGCGTGCGAAGGATGGCTTCATTGCTTATCAAAATTTTTTAAGATGGGGTCTGGATTTTGTTGAACGAGATGAAAGCCTCGTGGATCTTTTTATCGATTCCATTCAAAAGTCAGGCTATCGGGAAATGCTTCGACAAAATAGGAATGAAGAAAATTCCGAGCGCGAAGCCAACTTAGACGAATTACTCGCGGCGGCTCAGGACTTCGAAGAAATTTGGGTTCCTCCGGAAGGATTTGATCCTGCCAAGGAATCAAAATTGAAACGAAAACTGGGAGATTTTTTGGAACGAGTTTCTCTCATGTCCGACTTGGATTACGGAGAAACCAAGGAGGATCAAGTCACCTTCATGAGTCTGCATGCCGCGAAGGGACTGGAGTATCGGGTTTGCTTTATGTCTGGGATGGAGGAGGGATTATTTCCCAGCTCTCGCTCATTTGATTCTTATCAGAAAACCGAAGAAGAGCGGCGTCTTTGCTACGTGGGAATTACTCGTGCTCGAGAGAAACTTTATCTCACGCGAACAAATCGAAGGCGCACGTTTGGAAGTATTAACTTTTCGGTGCCGAGCCGTTTTTTGAAAGATCTGCCAAAGGATGTATTGGAAACCGTTCGAGAAGAGGGCGGAGCGGATAGCTGGGGATATTCTCAAATGCCTTCTCGACCGCGGACCGCGGGCAAGCCGACCTGGAGCGTGCGTAAGACGGCGGGTGGAGATGATATTTTCGAATGGGATGTGTCTTCAGGAGATTCGGATTTTGATCAGCGATCGGATTTTGACGAAGCCTTTGCTTACAAAAAGGGAGATCGTGTTTCTCATCCGAGCTTTGGCGATGGGATTGTTCAGCGTACTGAACTTATGGGCAAGGAAGAGTGTCTTTCCATTGTATTCGTGGGGAAGGGCCTGAAAAAGGTGATGGCCAAGTTCGTGAACAAGCGCGCGTAAGCATATCGCGGTTGATCGATTGAATACTTTTCTGTACTCCTCATGCCCTGTGGG
>DDSI01000211.1:0-11770 GCA_002343335.1 Bacteriovoracaceae bacterium UBA2394 | reverse complement strand
GCGGAAGCCTGGGGTTTTGGAGGCGCCAAGGGCGTCTATCAATCTGGCCCCTTCGATTTCTATGCAGGCTTAATTGGAATTCCTCAGGACATTTATCTGAATGTCATGGTCCCGGGACTGATGCAAAGAGCTCGTGCTAAACAGGAGATCATCGCCGATATTTATGGCGAGCAACATCTGCTCAACAAGTTTCCAAGTTGGCGAAAAATTTTAGAGAATCATCCCGGATTTTGGCCTGAATTTGTGGGCTGGGATTCCGCTTCTCGGCGAAAAATTCTGACCGATAATTACGCTGCGGGTTTGCATGGACCGGATATGGCTTGGCTGGTGCAGCGCGATGCCGAAGGTCGACGTATGAAGGACGCTTTAGTTGTCGTCGAAGAAAATGGCGCGAATGTAGGCGGGGCCGAGTTTTTGACGGGAGTGGTTGAGCAATTTAAGCAACACCCCGAGTGGGGTGCAGTTCCATTCAACGATGATCTTTTTAAACGATATGCAGAACATATGCATACGCTCGCCAGTGTTCACTACGCACACTCCTCGCCGAAAGTAACGGTCGTGGCCGACGAAGCATCTGCAGGTGACTCGCCTGTTTCTGTTACTTTGCCAGATGGAACGGTGATTTCCGTTAAACCCACTTTTCCTGTGGGCGCACCCTTTCTCAATTTCGTACGAGAGAAATTTGCAGCGGTTGGGATTGAATATGTCAGTCTGGTGGACGAGCGCGGACGACTTTTTGTGGACGAACATAAGGTGCTGTGGCTTCGAGATCGCGTGGGGGATGGAAAAAGAAAAGTGGATGTGCTTTGGACTCTCGCGGATTTGGAAAGTGTCGATCCAAGTCATCATCCGCAGTGGGATCGAAATATCAAAGCGCACAAAGCCGATCTCAATGAAAATGCAATGATGCTCGGTATTCCGGGACTCATTTCCTCTTGGCTTTCGGATCATTTTATATGGATCAGTAATCCCACCTCCGCATTTACGCGTACGAAGTTGGCACCTGTGATGATCGATGACTATATTCGCGCAACCACGAATGCAGAACCTCTTTTGCCCTCGATACCCACGACGGTGTTTTTCGACCAAGAAGGAAATTTCAATGCTGCGGCACTTCGAAAGGTTCGCTCGAATCCTCGCGATTTCGTTTTCAAATTGGCTTTGGGAGATGGCGGCGCGCAGGTGACCATCGCGAAGGAATTGTCGGATGCAGATCTGAGTGCCTACCTTGTTCAATTTGAGGAATGGGCGCGCGCTAATCCCATGTCAGTGATAGCGCAACCTTTCATGGAGCTCGGGAGAGTTTCGTTGGACTGGCCGAAGGCCGAGCAGGATGGATTCGAAAGACAAGAGCGAGTTTTTGATTCTCGCATGATCTCGATGATTTCAGGATCAGGTCCGACTTTCACTTTTACGCCTAATCGTCATGTGCTCATGCGTCTCGCACCTCCAGGGAAATTGAAGGTCAATATGAAGGGTGGGGGAGCCGGAGCGATCGGTACGCCCGCTCCCATTTCTCATGTCGAAGTGCTTCCTCCTCTGGCCGATATTGGGATTCGTCAAATGACCATTCCCTATCAAGTGCGGCAGGGAACCTTGGATCGCATTCAAACAGATGCGGGAAATCGAGCCCTTACCGAAGCGGAAATTTTGCGCGAGACCATTCGACGACCTCAGAACATCGTGCGGGATATCCCAGAGATGGCGTACCTTATGAACGCGAGCAATTTTTACTATCGCGATGATTATTTCCGAGATCGAAATTCTCCTTATGACGTCATTTTTCTGTCAGGAGCAGACTACATGGAGCTGGAGTCTGGCGAATCTGTCGTCGTAGAGCACAACACCACCAATGTGGGTGGAATGTTTCGTCTCTGGCGTTTGAGAATGCCGGAAGTCATCAACGAAATGCGCCGATGGTTTGCGAATTTGCGAGGAACGGATCGGGGAGAAAAGCCCTACAGCGTCTATTTATTAGAAGCGGGAAACTACGGAACGCCTTGGGAGCAAATGCGAGCGGAATTTAAGGCAGATTTTCAGATGGAGTTGGCTTCCGCTGATGAAATCACTCGATTTCAAGTGCGCTCCGACAAGCTCTACTACCGCGACGATTCAGACAAAGAACATCAAGTGACGACGCTCTTTCTTCACATTGAGCCCGATCTGATTGATCCGCAGTCTTTACCTCCGAATCTCAATGGAGCGGTGGACGAACACGAGTTAGCGGAAAAAATGCGTCACGCAATTCCAGGACTTCACCAGGTCATTAAAAAGGGGAACCTTCAAGTCATGAACGAGCCCGGCGTGGATTTCTCCTGCTGTAAAGCCTTGCTGCCGTGGATGCCGCAATTTCAAGATCGGTACTTGAAGCGCATTGAGCTCGTTCGCACTCAGCCGACCTACTCATTTCTCGATCCTACGGGAAATTTAAATCGATCCCAGTTTGAGATCGTGAAACGAAGGCCCCAAGATTTTGTGGTGAAAGACGTTTTGTCGATTGGCAATGGCGGTGGTGTTTCCATTTTGAGAACGATGGGGGAAGGGCAACGCCTCAATCTTTACGATGCTATTGAAAGTGAGCCCTCGCGATTCGTTGTTCAAGAAGTGGGGAATGCGAAAGTCAATGAACTGGGCTTTCATGTGGAGACTCGATTTATCACTTTGGTGCGGGTGAATCTGAATTCAGACGCGCCGGCTGAGATCATAGGACAGATTCCAGTGCCTTATGGACGTGCTGCGAATCAGCGCGATCGCGCCAACGCGCTTCCTTCGGGAGACGGCGTGCCTGCTTCGCGCGTGCCGATTGTGGAAGAATGTCGTCGAGAAATTATACGACTTAGTTCAGGAACGTATCAGCCGTAATGGGAATCTTGTGACTGGCCTTTAGCCAATCGATAAATGCATCCACACACTTTTTATCCAGCTGAGTGCCGCGGCCTTTAATGAGTTCTTGAACCGCCACTTCCGTAGAAAGTCGGCGTCGGTAGGGCCGATCCGAAGTCATTGCATCCCAAGAATCAGCCACCTGAATGATTCGAGCGCCCAGGGGAATTTCTTCTCCTTTCAGTCCAAGGGGGTAACCACTGCCATCTTGGCGTTCGTGATGGTGTTCAATGAGTGGCAAATGCTCCTCCAAAAAAGGCAAGTGCTTCAAAATATCTTTTGCCAATTCAGGATGAGATTTCATGAGCGCAAACTCTTCCGGCGTTAGATTCATGGGTTTTAGCAAAATTCTGTCATAGACGCCGATCTTTCCAATGTCGTGCAGAAGGCTGGCGTCGTGGAGAATCTGTAGATCGCGAGAGGTCAGTCCCAGGTTTTTACCGATCACCATGGAATAGCGATTAACCCGTTCCGAGTGCCCCCGGGTGTAGGAATCGCGCGCCTCCAAAGCGTGGATGAGTGACTGAATGGATGCCATGACATTGCCGTCAATGGTTCGAGACGCGAGTTGAACCTCGTTGTAGAGTTGCTCAATGGTGCCCAGTTGGAAGGACTGTTTCTTGATTTGCTTTTGAAGCTTGCGGTAATAATACGTCCCAATAAAAGCTGCGCTAAGGACGATCCCCCCAAACAGGCCGAGGCTAAGAATCTCGACTTGCATGGGCCTAAACTAGCACATTTTGGGCGACGCCGTAGAGTAGCTCCAACGAGCTGAAATCACTAAGGAAACCAATGCTGATCGATAGTCAACACCAGGAATCTACCTACCGCGTTTCGGAGCGAAAGCACGGCTATGGCTCACACGTGCATTTACTCGATGATCCCTATCATCAACTTTTGCTCTCCAAATTTTCTGAGGCCCAGACTCAACAGCCTCAACTTGGAGAGATAGCGAAATCTCTTTCGCGGTTTTTATGTGTCCAGGCGATCAACGAATTGTTTAAGCGTACAACTCAGACAGTTCAAACTCGCATGGCGGCCTCGCATCCCGAAGGGGCCTTTGAAATTTCATTGCCTCGAGAGTCTCGTAAAGCTGTGGTCGTCGATTTGATGAGGGCCGGCATTGTGCCAAGTCAGATTTGCTACGAAACGCTGCACGATGTTTTGCCGGCGGAAAATATTAGACAGGATCACATTCTTCTCAATCGCGCGACGAATGAAAAAGGGCAGGTTGTGGGCGTAAAAATGAGCGGCCATAAAATCGGCGGAACCTTTCAAAACAGTTTGGTCTTTCTTCCAGATCCCATGGGTGCAACCGGATCCAGCCTCACGGGAGTCATTGATCTTTTAAAGGGGCGCGAGAAGACGGCTGGGGTCGCTCCTCTCTTTGTGGCCCTTCACTTTATTGTAACTCCGGAATATCTAAAGGCCGTTGAACCCTATGCGAAGGAGCTGCAAGTATTTGCGCTGCGACTCGATCGAGGCCTAAGTTCTCCTCAGGTTTTGAAAAAAATGCCGGGCGAGGACTGGAAAAATGAAAAAGGATTGAATGAAAGAGACTACATTGTTCCTGGTGCGGGTGGCATCGGCGAAGTATTAAATAATTCATTTGAGGAATGAGAAGATGCATCCGTTTAAAGTATTGATTGCTGAAGATAAGGTGAAAGAGCGCGTCTCAAAGATGGGCGCGGAAATTTCCAAATACTACCAAGATCGGAAGACTAAAAAATTGGTGGTCATTGGAGTATTGAAGGGCAGTTTTGTCTTTCTTGCAGATTTAGTTCGATCTTTAAATGTGCCTTGCGAGATTGAATTCGTGGAAGTTTCTTCCTACGGAGCGGGAACAATGTCCTCAGGGGATATTCAGCTTTTGAGAGATATTGCCGTGCCGCTGGAAGGACAAGATGTCTTAGTGGTCGAAGACATCATCGATACGGGACGCACCATCTACTATCTTTTAGAGCACTTGAGAAAATCTCACCGGCCGCATTCCATCGCCGTAGCGGCTTTACTTTATAAACCCAGTCGCTCTGTAAATCAGATCAAGCCGGACTTTTTGGGCTTTACGATCGAGGATAAATTTGTGATCGGCTATGGATTGGATTTTAATAATCGGTTTCGAGAAATTCCAGACGTAGCCATCTATGAAGAAGGAAAGGTTTCAATCGATTTATGAAGGAAATTACTGCAATACACACCCCTGATGCGCCAGCCGCAATTGGACCTTATTCTCAAGCGAAGCGAGTGGGAGATCTTTTGTTTTGTAGCGGGCAAATCCCTTTGGACCCCAGAACCATGCAAGTGGTCGCTGGAGACGTCAAAGTGCAGACGGACCGCGTCCTTCTCAATGTGCAGTCTCTACTCAAGGAGGCGGGATTGGACTTAACCCGTGTGGTGAAAGCGACCTGTTTTCTCAAGAATATGGGAGATTTCGCTTCTTTCAATGAAGTCTACGAAAAGTATTTTGCTGCCATCAAGCCGGCACGCTCAACGGTAGAAGTCGCGCGCCTTCCTAAGGACGTCCTTGTGGAGATCGAAGTCATTGCGGCATATTAGTATCGATGTCCATTTCCGGCTTGCTCGCGACCATGAATCTGCCCGAGATCCTGCAATGGATTAAATTCGGACAGAAAACCGGCACGGTAATTTTCGAACATCGAGGTATCGTCAAAAAAGTTTATATCGAAGACGGCTTGATCGTTTCCGCCAGTTCGAATGATCCCAAAGAGTATTTGGGGCAAATTCTCATGTGCTATGGCTGGATAGATGAGAAGGGCTTGAGTGACGCATTCGAGCTTCAAGCCAAGACGCACAAATTGCTCGGAAAGATCATGATCGATCACTTTCATCTCGAGCAGAAGCAGATCCTTCAAGCACTAAAAGTTAAAATCGAAGAGACGGTGTATGACATTTTCATTTGGGAAGATGGACGTTTTATTTACGCCGACGGATTGATGGATCTCCAAGAGCACGATCGACTCGATACGGCGATTACGATTGACCAAGTCATTTTCGAAGGCGCACGCAGGCTCGATGAGTGGCGAGCGTTTCGACAACAGTTCCCCGCCGACGACGTCGTCTTTGCGCTCAAAGGGGGGCAAAGAGATCTTGGAGATCTCAAAGGTGATTTTTTTATCGAGACGACTTATCGCCTGATCGACGGCAGTCGCAGCATGCGACGAATCCTGTTGGAGGCGCGGCTTCCAGAATATCGAGGCATCGAGGCATTTACGAAGCTCTTCATGGGAGCGTTCATCGAACCCATTAAAAAAACTGCGAAGACCGCAAAGCTTGAAGCCCCTGACGAGGGCTCTGTACTGCGACAAGCGACGGAGATGTTCAAGGCAAAGCAGTTGGATCAGGCCTTTGTCCTTCTAGAGCAATTTATCGGAGTAAAGCCCGACCACGCCGAGGGGCAGACGCTCTATAAAATGGTGCGCGAAAACTATGTCAAAGAGTTGTACCGAGTATGTTCACCGGATTCCATTCCAGAGCTCAAAATCGACATCTCTGACCTCAGTGAAAAGATTTTCAGTTCTCGCGAAGGTTTCCTGGCGTCCCGCATCAATGGACAATGGGACGTGAAGAGTCTCATTATGATCTCTCCTTTGGGCGATTTAGATACGTTGAAGATACTTAAACGCCTTCTAGACGAAGGCATCATTCGCTGGAAAAAATAGATCCTACGTATGGATCCAATTACTCAGGGGTTGTTGGGGGCAGTAGCGGTCCAGGCTCTCAAACCTAAATTCGCACCTTCTCGATCGCTCGTCGTGGCGGGAGCTCTCTCCGCGATGTCCCCTGATTTAGACATCTACATTAAATCGGAAACAAATCCGTTGGTGATCCTAGAATATCACCGACATTTCACCCACAGTTTATCCTTCGTGCCTTTGGGTGCGCTAATTTGCGCCGCGGTTTTTTACGGTTTGTATCGGTATGTTTTAAAGCGGCCTTCAGATTTTCGGTCGATCTACCTAGCCTGCTTTGTGGGATTTGCGACGCACGGCCTCTTGGATTCCTGCACAGCCTACGGAACGCAACTTCTGTGGCCATTTTCCAATCATCGTGTGGCTTGGGATCTCATCTCCATTATCGACCCTTTTTATACGGGCCTTTTGCTAGCGGGAGTCGGGGTTGCGTTTTTGATGCGAAAAGCTCGACCGGCCCAGATTTTTTTCGCGGCAAGTTTTCTCTATCTTGGTTTTTGCTTCGTTCAGCATCATTCGGCGGCGTCCATTCAGCGTGAGCTCGCAGAGTCGCGAGGACATACTTGGGTGAGGGGCCGTGCGACACCTACTTTTTTCAATGCAGTGCTATTTCGTTCTGTGTATGAAGCAACCGATGGCAAATTTTACGCGGACGCGATTTGGACATTTCCATTTTTAGGCCACCACGTTTGGACGGGAGAGAGCGCTCCAAAATTCGAAGTCGAAAGAGGGACGGCTCATTTACCACCGGACAGTGTGTTGGCTAGCGATATTCGCACTTTCGCCTGGTTTTCAGATAACTATTTATTTGAAACCGAATCGACGGATGGCGGTCCTGTGACCTTGGCGGACTTTCGTAGCTCAACATTGCCCCATAAGGTGCAGCCCATTTGGGGGATTCAGTTCGATCCCGGAAGCCCGGATCAACATGTGGATCGAGCGCGATTTGAGAGAAATCGATTTGGCTCGGCCGGTCCCTTTTTTGCAATGTTGTTTCGTTCTGGAAATGAAGATCAAGAAGCGGGTAGAGATGTCCCATGAAAATTACTCGCAATCCGATCGACAACGGACGGGAAGATCCTTCCCAAGCTACGATAGAATGCATTTCATATCATGAGGGCAAGGACGTCACGTTACGGGGGTGGGTCTACAATCTCCGGAGCTCAGGAAAAATCCATTTCCTTCAGTTGAGAGATGGCACCGGAATTATTCAGTGCGTGGGTTCGGTCCAAGATATTGGTCAGGAAAAATTTGACGAATTGAAAGCGGCAACGCTTGAAACTTCTTTGGTTTTGCAGGGAACGGTTCGCAAGGACACGCGCTCAAAAATTGGATTTGAAATCGGATTGAAGGATTTTCAGATTGTGGCGAAGCCCTCTGAAGAATATCCCATTGGAAAAAAAGAGCACGGCGTCGCTTTCTTGATGGATCACCGGCATCTTTGGCTTCGAAGTTCTCGTCAGGTTGCGATACTCAGAATCAGAGCGGAAATAATTCGAGCGGTAAGAGACTACTTCGATGGACGCGGATTTTCGCTGATGGATTCGCCGATTCTCACACCCAATGCTTGTGAAGGGACCTCGACGCTTTTTGAAACACCTTACTTTGATGAAAAGGCTTATCTCACTCAAAGTGGACAACTCTACGGAGAGGCTTCAGCGCTGGCGCTTGGAAAAGTTTATGTCTTCGGCCCAACCTTTCGTGCGGAGAAATCGAAAACACGAAGACACTTGGCGGAATTTTGGATGGTGGAGCCTGAAGTGGCTTTCATGGATTTGGAAGGCGACATGGATCTGGCCGAAGATTTCGTCGAATATATCGTTCAGCGCACGATCAAAAATCGAAAGACGGAGCTGGAATATATTGAACGTGATTTAAAGCCTCTCGAGCGAGTGCGAAAACCCTTTCCTCGAATCATGTATGAAGAGGCGATCGAGATTCTGAATAAAAACAACAAACCCGCAGCCTTTGGGGATGATTTTGGCGGCGATGAAGAAACGGTGATTTCTCAAAATTTCGATCGCCCCGTGATGATTCACCGCTATCCGCTGGCAATCAAAGCATTTTACATGAAACAAGATGAGAAGGATCCCCGGCTCGCTCGCTGTGTCGATATGATTGCGCCGGAAGGTTATGGAGAAATCATCGGTGGCGGACAGCGCGAAGATGATATGGAAAAATTAAAAGCCAGGATCGCTGAACACAAACTTCCGGAAGAAGCATTTCGTTGGTACATGGATCTTCGTCGATTTGGGTCGGTTCCGCATGCTGGCTTCGGCCTAGGCATCGAAAGAACGGTGGCTTGGATCACGGGCGTGCCACACGTACGAGAAACGATCCCATTTCCTCGGATGATGGAAAAAATCTGGCCGTAGCTTAGTAACGCTTTGCGCTAAGGAAATCGTCTTTGCGTGTCGAATAATAATGGTCTGAGCAAGCTCATCATTTCTAAAATGGGGGCATGAAAAAAATTGCGGCGTTATTTTTTTTCGTTCTACCTATTCAACTTCTCGCTCAAGACCAATATATTTTGGCTGACCTGAGTGCCTTGAGATCTGCAGGTATCGCGGAGCTTGTGGCAGATGAAGCTTTGAATTTGGGTTTCGCAAGAGCTAGCTTGGCGCAACGAGCGTTCCTTAGTCGACAATCTCACGCCCAAGGAAAATGTGGATCGTTTGAAGCTTTCCCAGAATTGGATAATCCATCCTTTGCCGTCGCCTCCGATATGGATTTGGTGGATAGAATTCAGCGTGGAATTTTCCGACCCCTTCGTTTGCAACACATTCTCTCCACTCGTAAACCTCCCGTTTTCAATATCATGGGATTGGAGCCTCGGGACTTCATTCAAGACGCAGTCGCGGATGTGAATCCTGCTAACATAGAGGCCACCGTGCGATTCCTCTCTGGCTTTGCACACCGTCGAGCGGGTCGTAACGGAGAAAATGAAGCGATCTTGTCTTTCAAGGCTCTTTTGGAAAAGACGTTAGAAGGCGCGGCAACGGTTGAAGAGATTTCTCACAAATCGATTACGCAAAAATCTTTGAGAGTGCGATTCGAAGGTGCGGAAAAGCCACAAGAGATTGTCGTTCTCGGAGGCCACATCGATTCTACGAGTTATGGAGCAGCTCCAGGTGCCGATGATAACGCCTCAGGATCGTCCAGCCTCTTTGAAGCGATTCGAATTTTAAAAGCCCTTAATTTGAAACATCCTCGCACCATTGAAGTTTTCTTCTACGGGGGTGAGGAATTGGGATTGTTGGGTTCGCGGGAAATCGCTGCACAATATAAAAAAGAGAAGAAAGATGTCGTGGCAGCGTTGCAATTAGATATGACGCTTCATCCTGGGAGCGGCAAATTAAAGATCGCCACGATCACCGATTATACCAATGCATCCGCTCGTCAGTTATTGGCGGAGTTGAACACGACTTACGTGGGCGCTGGGATGATGGAGTCCAAGTGTGGTTATGGTTGTAGCGATCATGCGAGCTGGCATCGCAATGGCTATGCCGCGGCATTTCCTTTTGAAGCCAAGTTCTCCGATTCAAACGATCATATTCACACGCCCAATGATGTGATTAACGAGCAATCGAGTTTTGAGCACGCGGCGGTATTTTCCAAGTTGGCATTGGCCTTTGCGCTCGAAGTTGCCAATTCGGAGTGGAGGCCTGCAACGCTCGCTCAATTGTTCTGATCGAGGTCTTTGAAGAATGCCGTCATGAAGATGAGGCCGGATTTTTCGACCTTGAAGTGACTTTCGTCTCCAAAACCGATGATTTTCACATTCATGCAGTTCGATAGAGGCTGTCCCTTTAGAATTTGAAATAATCCCTGCTGAAAGAAATTCAAGCAGGGAACATCATCGGAAATATAATTGAATCGGCTCATGGGCCATGGATTGGGTTGTCGGATTGCATCGCCTGTGACGACAACGTCGACATCCTTTCCACAATCTTTCTTAAGATCTCTCACAAATTCTTCGGCTTCACTTCCTCCATGGCTTCCACCGGAGACGATAAAAAGTGTCTTATCCATCGCTTCCTTTTCTTTCACGGAGGAACATCCGAAAAGATGCTTCACGGCGCGAAGGGCCTTCGGGCCTCCTTCGTGACGGTAATGGAGTGTCCCCAAAATTTTGGGATGTTTGTAGTTAAAAAATAAATCTAAAGCTCCGTCTTCATTGTTCAGAGTAAGGGTGTTGAAAGGATGCTCCTTCGAGTGAAGAGGCGAGGAGGAATCGGGAGCTAGCTCCACATTGACTTCATCTCCGGCCTGACCGCCGAGATCATTGCCGCGAAAATGAACGTGAAACATCCAATTGAAATCCTTCTTTTTGAGAAGACCTTCGTACTGCTGCTGAATGATCGAGCGATGTTCTTTGTAGTAGGACTCAACGCTTCTAGCCCGCATGTCTCCTTGCGCGCAGCCCGTCAGAATAATTGCACCTAGAGTAAGGTGAGCGAGTCCGAATCTTCCATCCATGCGAAATCCCCCTTAGGAATCGAACGCGAAGTGCGTTCAATTCCGAGTTTCCGCTGGAAGTTGATTTTCTAAAATCCGCGCCGCTCCAAACAGGCGAGGAGGTAGGCGAGCTGCGCGTTAAGGATGCGCAGCGGGGATGTCGAACTTCAACGTGCCCCACGATTTGGGACGACTGTGAGTCGATTCATTTTTGGAGGAAGACCAGTGCCATCGAGTGCGATTGATTTCACCGACAGCCAATGTGAAATTGAATGAGATTCCTTTTTGCACGCGCGGAGAAAATCCTCGCAGCGCGGTACTTGGGATCATCGCTTCAATGCGGGTGGAATTTCTATTTGCATTATAAGTCGCTGAAACCTTGGAATTCGGAAGAGAGTAGATATGATCTTTCAGCGCATCTCCGCTTCGATGCCATTGACCAATGTCGATTTGCTGAGTTTGAGAATTGGGGGCAATGAAAAATTGATGTGAAAACTCGTCGTACCGATCTTGCTCAAGCGGAGCTGCCGGCGTGCGAAGGAAAATTTCAATATGATCTCCCACCCACCAATTGTTAGCGGAGCGTTTAAATTCGCCAGAAACTTCGACGGACACAAAGATTCCTTCATCGCTCCATCCGAGGCGGAATTCGGGCTTTCGATTTTGAAACCTTACTGCACCTAAATCGTCGCTGGCGATGTCCGCCAACAGTATCGTAT
>DDSI01000026.1 GCA_002343335.1 Bacteriovoracaceae bacterium UBA2394 | reverse complement strand
GCCGAAGTCTTTCGAATATCCGCCTCATCCAGCCAGTCCGTGGCAAGCCAGCCCCCGATTTCGTCGGAACCCGCTTTGACCAATACGCCAACCCCGGAAACGATTGCACCGGCACCAAAAGTTTTTACGGCGAGTATCCCTCCGCCTACAACCATTGCATCCCCAGTGTTTGCTATTCTTTTCTTCCAGGTTTCTACTGTCGCGCTATTGCCGACGGCAGCATGACGACCCAGAATTTCATTCACTTGCCCGGATAACTCGACGCTATCTCGTCCCATTTGATCTAGATCGATCTTTTCGAAGAGCTGGCCTCGCTTCTTTGCCGAGTAGAGCGCCTGAAGCATGAGTACCGCACCGACGTTTCCACGCAACAGTCGCTGAACCTGAACGCCGGCTTCAATTTTTGCTCTCTGGGCTTGTGTGAAATTTCCATTTCGGACGTCCTGTTGATATTGAGCCTGAGCGGCTTGAATTTGCGCACGCCGCGTTTGCATTCCATCCTTGCCAAACTTTTTTTCCATCTGGCGGGACGCGTGAGTTTGAATATCTATCTTTGGAAGTCGTCCATTAATAAAAGATCTACGACCCGGATTTCCACGTTGAGTCGGTTGAGTGCTCTGAGCTTCCGCGACAAGCAAAGGCATGAACACCTGAAGCATCGCAAGACTGATACCGATAAAAGTCCGAAGAAAAATTCCTGATCGAAAATACAGCATTGGCCTACTCCTGTTTCTTTCCTTCGTGTGAATAGATGAGTCGCTCACCTTTGGGTATCGATCCAGACTTCCCACGACCACCATCGCCACCTAAAGACAATTCGGGAGCTTCGGGAGCGAGAATGCTCTCATAGTCCCCTTCTAAGAGAAGAGTCATCGGCTCCGGCGCTCCGTCCCAAACTTCTCCTCTCAAGAATTTTTTAAATTGTGCCTCAATCAGGGCCGTAGCCTTTTCTCCGTGGAGAGCTAAATACTGCTGGTAAGCCTTCGCAGCTTCGATCGTCCCGAATTCTTGCAAGAAGTCTCGCAAGAGATCGGCCCCAGGGAGAGCGAGATCATTCAGCTTGCTTCGATAAGATGCATAGCGGGGCGCTCCTTTCAAAGCAGCTTCCGGCAAATCTTCGATTTCCAAAAATGTTCCGCCCAAACGGTCTCCCAAGAATTTTGGAAGAGACCTTTGATCGCGGTAGTTCAGATCTACCGCGCCGCCCGTTCGACCTTCCTGAATTCGAGAAAATAACTGCACTTTTTGTGCCATGGCCGCGAGGCCACCCTGATGCATTTCGTGGCCCATGGTCTCAGGTGCTGCAAAGGATCTCATCCATACCGGCAAAGAAGACTCTTCGTCGATTTCAACCACTCCACCATTGGAAGAAACATCGGGATTTGCCGACCATCCCTCTGCCAATTTTGGCGAGGAGGGAAATTGCGCGACAAAGTGATAGACGACGAAATTTTTTGTATGGGTGCTCACTCCTTCATGCGAGGAAACAAAGACAACCGGGAAACTCGCCCCATTCACGGAGGGAACGAGTTCAGGCGAATAGCGATTTTTCACTTCACCTGAGACATCTACAATCGCTCGATCTAATTTGGCGAATCGAAGCCTTGCAGAGGGTGCATAAATCATTGAGTCGTAAGTAGAATCCATTGAAGAACTCGCTCTAAAATCAGCCGCAACAATTTTGTAGCAGCCCAAGGCGAGACTCTGATTTTCGTTATCTAAAGGAGTCCAAGGTCGATCAAAGATAAACTCCCCGTCCAAGTTCATACGTGGTATTGGGCACTGATCTAAACTTCCCCAAAATCCTTTACCGTCGAAGGGAGGAGCTCCGTGTATTTCATCAAAATCTTTTGTTAAAGAATTTCTGAGAGAAATTCGATGAGAAATCCACTTGTCGAGAGGTCTGCGAGATTTCGATCGCGCTTTTAGATATGCTTGATGTTTCGGCTTCCGCAAGGTTCCCTGAAGGAGTGTAGCAATCCAGATTTCTTGAATCGTTGGCTCTACCGATTGATCAAACCGCAAAATAAATTTGTCCTCTCGCGCCTGTTCAGAGCGCAGAGCCAAAAACATTCGGTCGCTCGAGGCGTCGAAAGCACTGAGCCAACGCCGCAATTGCTCTTCGTTTGCAAATGCAATGAGACCCGCCTTTCCATTGAGCTCCGATAGAATTTCGCCGTTCAATGATAACGCCTGCTCGAGAGTAATTTGCTGCAGGTAGAAAGCTTCAGAGATGATCGGAAGCGCTCGTGTCGCCCATTCGGAAAAGCGATGGGATTTCTTGGCTTCGTCTAACGAAGCCATAATGAGCGAAACTGATGTTTGATTGCTTTGGCTCAATGGAGACGAGTGCGTTAGATTGTCTGATAGCAACGTGGATACGATGATGGATGAGATCTTATCCTGACTAACTCCTCTCACGTTCATCACGGTGTTGGAGAGCTTCCGAGTCGACTCGGATGGAATCTTTCCTTCGACAAGATCTTCGGAAATCACCTGGGCAACTTTGTCCCACGTTTCCTTCGGTTGAGCGTTCATCCAATGTACATCGAGGGAGGGCAAACACATCGCCAAAATCTCTCGACTGGGATTTGTTTCATTAATCTCTCGATTCCAAATCCGAATCGCCATGGGAGTCTTCAAAGGCCTTTGACAAAGATTGAACTTCGCTACTGGATCAATAACGTTCCCCTCACTTTTCCACTGTGGGCGAATCGTCATGAGATATTCATAAAAGGCTCCCGCCTCCAGATCTCTCTGATCTCGGCAGCTTAAACCCGTAAGAGCCCAAACTGCCTCCCAAGCCTCATCGTCTGAGCTTGAAAATCCTAAATTTCGAGATGCTAAATCGGTCCAGAATCGTTTCCAGTTAAACACTGGCGAGGCATATGTGCGCAGCCCTTCAAATAATTTTATCTTCTGATCTCGATTCAGTGGCTCGTTGGACAAAGACTTCTCGAAGGATTCATTCGTGATTCGTGTTTCCAAATGTAAATTGGATTCAGCGCAAGCCGTTATCCCTAAGAAGGTCGCAAGTAGCAATATTCGGTACGTCCAAGTCATAGCTTGCTCTTAACATCCTCCAACCTCTTTTTCACACGCTCTGAACGATCCTTGTCTTGAATAACTCCGGTAATGGCATTGCTTGCCCTTTGAATCGTACTGCTATTCCCCGCATTTCCAGATGCCAGCATCGCTTCGACTAAGTCGGCTATGACGAGAACAGAGTCATCGATGTCTGTCTGGATTCCCTTGATAGCAACATCCCAATCAAAATCGACTTTGCAACGCTTAAAAAATTCAAATGCCTTCTTTCGAAATTGAATTTGATTGAGCTCGAACACGCCCTTATCGGAAAGGCTCTTTTTCAATTCATCAATCAATTCAGTACGCAGGTTCGTGGCAGGCTGAATTGCTCCACAGTTTCGCTGACCCAGGAATGCTTCAGCAAATATGTCGCTCCATAAATGCTTCGATTGCAAATAATCAGCCAAGGCATAGTCTTTAAGTTTTATAATTTCTTGATCAGTTTCGACCAGCGCACTGAGGGAAGCAGCGGAGTAATAGAGTTGTTCCGTAAATTCGTCAGGAACAGCGCTGAAGTTTGATCCTTCAATCCATTTTCTCTGTACGACTCTAAACAACGGATCCGCTACGACGGGCGCCTCTAGCTCCTTCAACCTACTGCGAGCAGTTTTGGCGTCCTTCAAAAATGTAGCATGAACATAGAACTTCGCTAGTTTCGGATGAGCAGGATTTAAATCGTCCAGGGAAATCTTCAAGAGACTGAGCTGCTCGTTACTATATGTTGAAGCCCACCAAGGCGTTTCGCCAAAACTAAATTTAGAAAGGAGAAATTTTTCCAATAGGGATTTATTAAAATCCGATTTGATGCAGGCTAAAATTTTGGCTGTCGCTATCCGAACTTCTTCACGTTCAGAATTAAGTGCTGTTTTATAGGAAGTAGTATTCTCTGCGGTTGATTCGCATATCAATTTTCGAATCAACGATTCCTTTTCCGGAGCGCCACTTCTAATTGTTACATCGAGAAGCGCTTCAAACGTTGTCCCGGCAGTGCCGGGAAGCTTCTGCTGCAGGACTTGAATCGTAAAATCTGAGAGCTGAATAGACTTGGGATCCCGAGTGAGTCGATCTTCTTTCTCTTTAATAAACACAGCGCTCGACTGGTTGTCCGTTGGTTGCGCGATCAGTGCAACATCCACCATGGAAGAAAGCGCACCTTGACTTAGCACACGATGCGATTTTCCGAGCTCACGAACGTAAGACTTTCGCTTCTCAATGTCCTTGCTCGCATCATTCATTCCCCGGACAAGATCATCTTCTGACATCTCGGAGGGTGAATCCGCATCCAGAGGTTTAGTCGTGGGCTCACCCCTTTGAGCCGGAACGGCCTTATCGATCCCGCAACCACTCATCTGAAATCCGATACCCAGCAGGAATGCCGTACCCAAAACTTTTATAGACACATTCATCATATGCGCTCTCCACTTCATAAGCTTTCTCGCCAACAGTGCTTGATATTGATTCGTTTAGGCTGGATGGACTCTCCACTCAAATAGAGAGTTGATCAAGATGAGCTGGTCATATTTGCATGAGCTCTTTCGGAGGTCGTCCATAGACGTGCCAAATCGAGCGTCGCAGTATTCATAAGCACGCCCCTTTTCCATCACGGCAATTGATCTAAAGAAGCAGTCTTCGCGATCCTTGAAAAGATCGGCGACCTCCTTGTCGATATAAACTGTAAAGACCTGTGCGAGCCTCTCATTCTCAGCCTGGCAAGCAACCTTTTGAGATTCGCTATGGAGCAATTGCGCTTTGTTTATGCAAGTTTCTGCGAGGAGCTGTTTATCAACAACGAATTCGGCTTTGCACTCTTCGACCACCTGCTTGGTGTTGTACTTAACTTCCTGAAGCTTGAACGTTTTAGGATCAATCCTGGCTTCATCGCCACAGGCTGAAATTAAGCCAAGGATTACAATCGATGGGAGGACAAAAAAGAAAGACGTAAGGTTTCGTTCGGCACAATAAAGCATAAAGTTCCCCTACCGAACCTCACGCCGCTGAAAACATATAACTCATCTTTCCGACCTTGGATAGGGGGGCTGGGGGGTTGGAAAAGTCGTCAAGCTAGGGTATCGGGACGACCATGAGTTACAGGCCTATTTTCCTTACGCTATTCTTCTTAACCGCTGCTTTTATTTTGGGAACCTCGTCCTTAAGATCAGAAGAAGCATCCCCAACGGACCTCCTTCAATGGGCCCTTAACCAACCCACTTCCACAATTCAGATTTCGCGGCTTTCCAAATCTTATCCTTTAATTAAGCAGGCCCTTCGAATCGGCAGCTTCGAGGCTGTGAACATGGCTATTAAGAGTCGTTCGGATTGGAGTCTCAAGGAAGTCCAAAGGGAGAAGTGGGACCAATGGATAACGCTCACCCAAAATGAAGGTATTTCGGTTACGGATTGGGACAAAGTATTTTCAGAATTAAGTCAGGAAGATCGGTTTGCGATTTTTTTGATGCAAGGATCAGATTCCATCGTCAGCTATGGCAGATTGAGAGACAACGTTGAATTGAGCCCAATGTTCTTTCTTCCCTATCCCATTGAATTGAGCGCCAAAGATTACACTGAAGCTTTCAAAGCAATTCTGAATCGCCAAGCGGGTTCAGCCTCTTGGAGCCCCATCGAACATAGGATTACCTATCAAAATAAAGCTCTCGAAATTCGTGTGAAAGCCATCGCAAAGTCGTTGGAAAATAATCAAGATCTAAAGCGCCTTCAAAGTGCGTTTGCCGTTCTCGACAATAAAGATCAAGAGCCATTCGCGGTGGATACTAATACCGCTCGTACCGACTCGCGCTTGGAAGGCATTGATTTTATTGTGAAGGAAATCTATGTGCGAATTCTGAAACGAGTAGCTTCCAATCCGGCGTTTGAAATTGTCGCTGAATTATCTGAAGGAGCTCTCAGCGACATGATGTCGCATGCAGTGCGCGCGGCTCTTTTTGGCAAGCCAATGTCGGAAGACTCCCCGCGAGTTCAACTCAGTCCGACGACGCTCCCGGATACATTCATTGGAATTTGCTTGGCTTCAAAGGCATGGTTCGAAGGCTCCTACACTCAGTCCATTCCCGTCGTGAATACTCCACTCATTCAGATTCATGCTCTTAAAGTGAATGGCGCCGTGGAGCGGTCGAAAGATACCCGCTACATTTGCGGTAGTCAGAAGTACCAATTGGCGTTTCAGCGATCGACCGTAAAAGGAAAATTGCCACGCCCCACTTCGATCGAACTACAAAACTCCGATGAGGAAATTCGCGCTTTCGCCTCCTTAGCACTCATCCCACAGGTCGACGCCGTTCAAGTGATGGCGCTTAAATTGTTTATGAGATCCCAAGGCTATAGGGTGGCCGAACATAAATACATCACAGATATAAAGACTGAGTTCGAAGAAGCTATTAACGCCGCTCATATCTATATTCCTCTCACCAATGAACCGAATTCGACAACCATGCGATCTGGATTCAAGGGCGGGCAGAAAATTGCATTCACCAAGAATGGCGCAAAGCGAATTCGCTTTGAAGTATTCCTGCCACCACTTTCCGGCACGGACACCCCGGTTGAAGAACCTCAGTCACTCGTGGCGGAAGATGTTGAGAGGATATTTGCAAAACGACGGGCCAGCGGATCCGGTCAATTGTTAGTAATCAACCTTTGGTGCCGAAGTGCGGGTAGCATTCCCGTTTGGCTCACTCACTATGCTCAGTCACTGCAAGATGGAGAGCTTGAGAAAAAGAATTTGGATTTGCCTCTTATCATCGGCGCTGAGGGTGGATTTTCTGGCGAAAGCATCGCCTCAGCGGTGGAAACACTCGGTTATCCCTTAGCGGTGATCGAGACCGTGGCAGCGGGAGGAAAATTAATGGACATCCAATCGCAACTTGAACAGCCCAACAAAATTGGAAAGTTTTATACGAAACTAGGATTCTCTAAGCACTACGAGTCGTTTCGCCCTGCGTATTCTTGGGCGCACCAATACGATCGTTGGTACGAATTGGGAAATCAGTTGAAATTTGAACTTAAGCCAATTCAACCATAGAGAATAAGTGAATTGCCTACGCGCTTTAAAGAAGTGAGTACAAGAT
>DDSI01000147.1 GCA_002343335.1 Bacteriovoracaceae bacterium UBA2394 | reverse complement strand
CCTCTGAACTTTCCTTAGGATTCTGATTTAAGTTCTCAGCAATGGAGGCAAAGAACGGTTGATCCTTCCGATGGATAGTAATGAGAAGTTGCGGCGACAGGAAGATCGCCACTTTGCGGGTTAGATCGGAGGTCGAGTCCGCCTTGCGTTTTGCCTCTAAATCAAAATGTCTTAAAATTGCAAAAACATGTCCGGCGTGGGTTTCCAATTTTGGAAGATGCTTTGGATTGAGGGAATCGCTCAACACCCCGGGAGGCAGGTGAAACTCCGTTGCCAGCTCTGTCAGCTCCTGCTTTTTGGGATCGACAATATCAATCCACTGAAAATTCGGAGATTGAAAGAGCACCCGTCGCATCTTTCCATTTCATAGGAGAAGCTGTTCGAAATCACGATAGTTTTGCTCAATATAATGCTTTCGAGGCGAGTAGCGCTTGATGCCTTTAATAGGGAGACTCTAAACTTGAATGACCTATTGAGGAGGGGACTTTATGGCAAAGAAGAAAATGGAACCCATCATCGTGACCAGCAAAGCAAAAGCGATCTTGAAAAAGTATGGCTGCAATACGGCTGGAGATGCGATGGATGGTTTGAATGGTTGGGCTTACTGGCTGTTAGAGCAAGCTGCGAAGCGCGCTAAGGCCAATGGACGCAAGACCGTTCGAAATTACGATTTTATCGTAATGTGATTTGATGTCCGGGCGACGCACAGTCGCTCGGACCTTTTCCCTCTAACCTAAGTGTAGCGACAAAGCCGCATGACAGGTTTGTGATGAGGGCATGTTGGGAAATCCACTCGGTAATATTCTGCTGGCCGGCATTTTAGGTGCTACGGCGATGGCAGCCTTTCTCTACGCACTCCACTTCGGAAGAATTGCCAATGGAGATTTTGTGCGCGCTATCGGAAGCATAGGAAGTAAAACCGAATACAATTCCATACCGATTGGGCTTGCCATCCATTATGTCACCGGGATTTTGTTTGCCTTTCTTTACGCGCTGCTCGTTGGAATGGTGCCCGATGAAGCCTACGTCACTGCGTTGGTGCTCTGTGGATTCTTTGGATTTTGTCATGGACTTGTCGTTGCGGTCGCTCTCATTTACCTCGTTGGAATCGAGCACCCTTTACGGAGATTCCAAAAAATTGGAGCTGGAGTGGCGGTGGCCTACTGCGTGGCTCACATTGTTTACGGAGTAGTGGTTGGAGCAATCTTAGGATCGGCAGCAGATTATTCCGCGTACAGACCAAGGTTCGGTGCGGAAATTCAAAAACTCGATTTGAATCGTGCTCATGCAACAGATGATAAAAGATCACATGAATTTTGGTGTTGAAACGATTCATCCCACCGACACACTTCGTAACGCAGCGAAAGCGATGAAAAAACTAAATGTGGGCGCCCTTCCTGTGTGTGAGGGCAAGAAGCTCCAAGGAATTCTCACGGATCGCGATATCGTCGTACGGTGTATTGCGAATGGAGAAAATCTGGAAAACGTGCTCGTCAAGGATGTGATGAGTCCTGATGTGATTTGCGCATACTCGGATCAGGACGTGAGCGAAGCCGCCGAACTTATGCGACGTCACCACGTGCGTCGACTTCCGATAATTGATGGCGAAGATCGGTTAGTGGGAATCGTTTCCGTCAACGATTTGTTGCAAGATAACCTGGGAATTTCATCGGGAACGCTTCAAGACATCGTTCGTCCAGAAAGTATATATATTCGCGGCTTTCGCGCTCTTGCAAAGCCAAAGGTGGCAGTCACTTCTGCTGCAGTCGTTGGCGCGCTCGCGGCCGTAGCCGGGGCCTATTATTTTCTAAAAAGGAACGGCTCGGAAGAAAAGACGCCCCCACTCCGCAAGATGAAGAAAATAAAATCTTCCAAAGCTCGTAAAGCTGCGTAGAGGCGGGAGAGCTGATCATGCTCCACTCCTTGCGCTTGCTGAAGGGTAGTCCGCTCGCAGCCAAAGATGGAACAATCGGTAAAGTGCACGATATCTACTTCGACGATTATCGTTGGACAATTCGATATCTCGTGGTTGCGACGGGAAGCTGGCTAGCAGGGCGTGAGTACGTTCTTATTTCTCCTCTCTCCATTGAAAAGGGCTTTCGCTACAATGACGTTCTCATCTCCGTTGATCTCACTCGTGAGCAAATTAAAAATTCTCCTTCTTTCGAGTCTCACCAGCCTGTTTCTCGACAGCTTGAGATCGAGTATTTTAACTACTTTGGTTGGCCCTATTACTGGGCCTTTCCGGGCACATGGGGTTACGGAATTTATCCCTACCATCTCATTGAAGTGCAAAATAATTTGACCCCTCCCGAGCCTGTTGCAAATCAAAAGGAAGATTCGCATTTGCGGTCCGCATTTGAAGTCAAAGGTTACGGCGTTGAATCGCTCGACGGGCGGATGGGAAGCGTGGAAGATTTTCTTCTCGAAGATGAAACTTGGTCTATTCGGTATCTCGTGATCGACACCATTCGATGGTGGCCGAGTAAAAAGGTTCTGATTTCTCCCACGTGGTGCTCCCAAATCAGTTGGATGGACCACGTGATCAAAATAGATCTTACCAAAGATACGATTAAACGGAGTCCCCCTTATGACTCGAAGGCATTTTTAAATCGGTCTTACGAGCAATCCTTGCATGGCCATTATGTGAAAAAACCCTACTGGGACGATATGCATGGCTACTGAGACGATCGTCATGTGTGCGGCCATGGTTAGTGGAGTCATTCAAGTGATCGGCATTAACCTGTTTCAGTAAAAAGTAATCAAACTCACTTAATTAGAGGAGCTTTTATGAAATTGATAATTGGATCCCTTCTTCTCGTTCCAACTCTTGTTTTGGCAGCGGAAGAAAGTGGCGGTATTGAGCATTGGAAACTCATTGGGGTAAATGCTCAGAATGTAAACACCATTCGCAAGGCATTGGAAGATGCTGATGACGTAGATACGGCCACCATCGATGTGAAAACGGGAAATGTGACGTTGAAACCGGATTTGGGATCATCCATGGATGATAAGGATATTATTAACGCCGTTTCCAAAATTCACGGTGTCACCATCGCGAAAGTTACGGATTAGCGAGGAAGAGCGTCGGACAAAGCTTCGTGCGCGCGTGATGCGAGATTATAGCGCGCACGAAGATTTGTCCTTTATGCCGCTTTTTTGCTTTGGGGTTTTTTACGATGGGATTTTTTCCCTTTTTTTGGAATTTTGACACCCGCTTGTCGGGCCTTCGAGAGTCCAATTGCTACGACTTGTTTCTTCGATTTTGCTCCATGTTTTCCTTCTCTCACATGATGCATTTCTTCTCGAACAAATTCTCCCGCCTGCGTTGAGGGTTTTTTACCTTGTCTCTTCAATTTCCTTGCACGTTTGATGGTTCTCTTTTCTGGCATATTGAATCTCCTCTTAAGTAGCGGGACCATTATGAGAAATTATTGGTAACTTGCATCGCACTTTCGATAGCATGGGGCGGGTGAATCAAATCGAATCGCGTCGTTCAAGATGGAAGGCCATCCTTCAAATTGCTTGGCCACTAATCATCGCAAATAGTTTTTGGAATCTTCAGCTCACTATTGATCGAGTCTTCCTTGGGAATTACTCGACGGACGCGCTGGGAGCGGCGATCGCCGTGATGGGTGTCTTTTGGACTCCCATGGCACTTCTGCAGCAAACGGCGTCGTATGTGACGACCTTCGTGGCGCAATATTTTGGCGCGAAGAGGGAATCCGAAATTGGGCCGGCCGTATGGCAGTCTATTTATTTAAGTGTGATCGGAGGTTTGCTCTTTTTGCTTTTCATTCCTTTCACAGGAATTTTTTTCGGTTGGGTGGGTCATACGCCTAGCCTGCAGGTCTTAGAAGTAGAATATTTCAATGCCCTTTGCTACTCCGCGCTGCCCGCTGCGCTTGTGGCAGCGGCGAGTGGATTTTTCACAGGTCTTGGACAAACCAAAACCATCATGTGGATCAATTTTGTAGGATTAGTGGCCAATGCGATGTTGGATTACGTCTTCATCTTCGGAAATTGGGGAATACCTGCGATGGGAATTGCTGGCGCTGGCTATGCTACCGCTTTGGCGAATTGGGCCAGTGCGATTTACGGGCTTTACCTCGTCTTCAAAAGTGAAAATGAACTTTCTTATCGCATTCGATCGGCATGGCAATTTCAGTTTGGAATGATGAAGCGTTTTTTGCGTTATGGATTGCCGAGTGGACTTCAGTGGGCGCTCGAAGGACTGGCCTTCACGGTGTTTCTCATCTTCGTGGGAAGAATGGCCAATGGAAATGCCGCCCTCGCAAGCAGTGGCATCGCTGTGACGGTGATGATGCTCTCCGTCTTACCGGCCCTTGGCCTGGCCCAGGCGGTGATGGTCTTGGTGGGACAAAATTTAGGAGAGAAAAAGCCAGAAGAAGCAGCCGCGTGGACTTGGAGCGGCGTCCAAGTTGCGGCCATGTATATCATTGGAATCGGACTCACCTTTATCGCGTTTCCGAACTTCTATCTGAGTTGGTTTGAGAACTCGAGTGATCCCCTTTTGTGGGCTCAAGTGAAAACAATCGTGCCCTATCTACTGATGTACGTGGCGCTCTTCACTTCTTTTGACAGTATGAATTTGGTTTTCTCATTTGCTTTGAAGGGCGCTGGGGATACGCGCTTTGTCACCGCCGTTGCATTGATCGTGCCTTGGCCGCTTATGGTGCTTCCGACATGGATTTTGAAAGACGCGGAAGGTGCGGTTTATTGGGCATGGGGCGCTGCAAGTCTTTACGGCATTACCCAGGCCCTCATTTTCTGGCGACGATTCGTCGGAGGGAAATGGAAAACCATGAGTGTGATCCACTAATTTTTTTGAACGGGGGAGCTGGCGGGGGTAGGCGAAGCACCCCCGCCGCGTCAGGTAGGGATCACTGAAGTTAGTATTAAATTCCGACGTGGGCTACTTCACGGTGAGGTCGGATAAACTTTACATTGCTTTCAAGCAATCGCTTCAAAAGCTTCTGATGAATCACCACCATAGCCATGGAGTCTTGCGCACAATAAGTGAGAAGATCGATTCGAAGTTGCTCTTTCACTCCCCGAGGGAGTTCATCGCTGAATAATTTGACGAGAGCCGCTTGCGCCTGGCCACCATTCTTGATGGCAAGATTTTCGTACTTCATCTCGGGGGCAAAGAAAGGAAGGACTTTCTTGATGCTCACGGACCCCCCAAAGCTGCGATGATAAAAGTGATGTTGAAAGGCATCTTCGAGGTCCCAGAATCTACTCTCAAGCTCTAATAGAAAATTCGAAGACTCGGGAAAGCTTTGAGCCAGCTCGCGAATCAAGCTGCGCTCAAAGTCGTCGTGATAGGCGACAATGGTTCCCACTTCTTCAAACACCGCCTTCATCGCTTCAATGCATTCCTGACGTGGATCTACTCCTGGATGATTGGAGGCGAGGAATTCACGATGAATGAGTTCCGCTCCTGGTGCACGCTGAATATGACAAGAGAACTGTACAGGAATGCGCTGGTAAGGGCGCATTCCTGTCAGGGAGGGAATCGCTGGTGCGATCGTTTCAAAATCAAAATAATAAATCGGATAGCGAACTTGATTTAGAAATTCGATCAAACCCTCCTCGTTCACGATGGGTTCATCCGTTTTACTTGCTAGAAACTGAACTTGTTGAAAGCGAGTGAGTTCAACTTCGTTTTTAAGATCTTGGATGAGTTTTGGACCCTCGTGATAAAGTTCAAACTTCGTCGGTTTGCGTTTTCGATAGTTATAAAGCTCAAGCGTCGACCCTTTTGGAACGCTGGCCCAGCAACGATCTTTGAATTCACAGCCGTAAGGATTCGAACAATGGCGACCAATGCGTTGCTCGGGTGGTGCGGGGTGCTCAAGGGCGGCGATCAATACTTTTAGTTTCGTTTCGACATAGGGAAGGTGGGCAAGCGCGGCTTCGGTAAGATCGTGGTCCACAAAGAACTCTTCTAAATTTGGAAATCGAACATCGCTGTTGATATGACTCAGAAATACTCTTCGAATCTTTACGCCCGCTTTTTGGCAGACCAAAAGTTGAAAGGCGATGTCATCGAGATGTTCGTCTTTCAGCTCCGTGGTAGATTTGACCTCGATGATGTCCCAGGTTCCGTCCAAGTTATTTCGAAGAATGTCGACTCGAACGAGCAAATTCTCCCAAGCAAAGGCTCCTTCAAAAATGGCAGGAGCATTTACGTCTTTCACGAGGTTCAAGCTTTGATCGAGAGCACTTTGAATCGCGCTTCCGCTGGCGGTAACTAGAACTCCTTCTGCGAATCGATCTCTCGCCATTTTGCCAACGGTTTGGCCTTGCGAGAATCGAAGCTGTACATCATCGCTCGGTGCGGCCGCGGACTCAGATTGGTGTACGAGAAGATACATTCTCTTCGCGCACTGAACTCCTGCGGTGTAATGGGATTTGGTTAGTTGTATGTTCGACATGGCGTCCCTCCTCATTCGATCGAAGTAGAAGTTGCATCCGAAGTCGTAAAAAACTCACTCAATTCAATTGTATCTTGAGAATGCAAAAATCCAGGAAGAAATAATCGCGTATAACCCGCTTTCCATGCGGGTTTCCTCTATTTTAAGTGGATATTGAAATAACCATTTGAGAATGGGAGTGAATCCTTCATACTTAAGACTCATCCCAAAAATTTCCAGAAAAAAAGCGGTTTTTATTTCAGTTCAAAGTTGGCGTACACGATCGTGTGGTCTGACGGTGTCTCTGCCTTTCGAGGCACTAAATCCACGACCACATCCTTACATTGAGCGGCCAATTCGGGCGTTGCCAGAATGTGATCGATTCTCCAGCCCTTATTCGTTTGAAACGAGTTCGCAAAAAAGTCCCAGAAGGTGTAGCCAACCTTTTCCGGATACAAGAGGCGATAGCAATCTACAAATCGACCCTTCACGGTCTCCTCATATTCGCGTTTTGCATCGGCATGATAGCAGGGGTGCTTCAAATGTTTTTCCGGTGAGTGCACATCGAAAGGCGCGGGCGCGACATTCAAATCACCCAGCCAAATCACCGGGCCCTTTGCCTTCAAATGATTGTCGAAATATGTTCTTAGACGTTTAAACCAACCCAATTTGTACTGATATTTGGGGTCATCGATCCTATAACCCTGAGGGACATACGTATTGATGATCTTGATGCCTCGAATCGTCGTTTGAAGCAGTCGAAAGTCCTCAGAGTCAGGTCCAGGATTGAATCCGTGAATGACTTCCGTCGGTTTTTCTAAAGAAAGAGTCGCAACCCCGTTGTAACTTTTCATTCCCCTAAATTCGACGTGGTAGCCAAGGCTTGTGAGTGACTCGAGAGGAAAATCCGCATCGACCACTTTTGTTTCTTGTAGGCAAAGCACATCAGGTTTGTTCTTCATCAGCCATTCTTGAACAATGGGCATGCGCTTTCGAACCGAGTTGCAATTGAAGGTCGCAATTTTAAAAGCGGATTGGGCCATAGACTTACTCCATATTTTCTATCGGGCGCCAAGAGCCTCGACAAGGGCAACGTCATCGAACAAAATTTTAGGTCCTGAATAGCGATCGTACAGGGCGCGATGAAACTGATACGACATCGGGCCTTCTCGCCGATAATACTCACTCACCCAGCTCAATAAGAAAGGGAGATATTTGTCCTGTTCGTCTTTGGAGGGATATTTATGACGTTCCCATCCTCGATTCTGGCAATGCTTGAGACAAACCGCTTCTCCAGGATCTAAAAAGATGAGCATGGGCCGCAAAGAGAAGAGGCTTTCAATGAGTTCTCCGTAGCAGCCCTCGACAATCCAGGATGGGGAATGGGAGTCGGTAAATTGTTTTAGAGCATCCAGAGAGTCAGAAATCTCTCGCCGCTTTTGAATCTGCTTTCGATCCCACGTGATATTGTCGAGTTGCAAGATTGGCGCGCCGGTCTGGGAATGAATTTTTTCGGCTAAGGTGGATTTGCCGGATCCAGAATTTCCGACAATCGCAACCTTTTGGCTAAACTGCACGCCGTGGATCCGTTTCAGCGACTCTAGGTCTATGGGATTGAGCGGCGTGAAACTTCACGAGACTTGGAAATTTTTCGTACGATTGCAGTTCTCGAAATAGCGACCAATCCATGAGCGCGTAGAGACTCATCGAGGGGAAATCCCATTCCTCGAATTTTTCTTTTCCTGCTGCCTCCTCCAAATGGGCGAAGGAGAGCGAAAGTCGATCTCCGTGACTTCGTCCGAGTACAGAGGTGGGGTCTAACTCAATATTGGAGCGTTTCAATAAAAAGCGGTTGATGAGTGAATCCATGGCGCCATCGATGACAGACAATAAATTTTGTCGTTCCCAATTGAGTTGCGGATGAAGGCCACGGTTTACCAATTCATTAAAGATGACACGCGAATCGTAAAGATAGGCTCCATCGATCTCGAGCACAGGAATTTTCATCACGGGCGAAATTTTCTTCAATTTCTCCCGATCAGCCTCATAGATATTCATGGCGACCAAATCAAAGTTGGTGAGAAGTCGAAGTTTCCGAACGTAAGGAGAGGTAAGAGAGCCGTAGAGTTTCATACGGAGGAGTATTCACTTTTTAAAAAGCCCCTTCAAGCCATCAACGACATTTTTGAGACCCTTCTCCAGAAGATCAGGGGACTGTTTCAAGGCGAATGCCGATTTGGCGAGGACTTGGTTTAAAACTTGAGATGCAGCGTCCGCCGCGCTGGCGCCATCCGTGCCACCGATATTCTTCATATCGATCGTGGGAAGAGAGATCTCCATATGTTCCTTTGTGAGGCCCTTTAATTTCACACGAAGTATGGCGTTTTCCACGCGTAACGATCGGATGATGACTTTGCGTGTCGATTGCGTCTCTTTCGAATTCGCACTGGAGCTCAGATTCTTTTCAATTTTTGAGAGATTACTTTCGGAGAGCGATCCTTCCCATGTGATCACGGGTGATTCAATGTCCACGCGATCCAACACGATCGTCGATGTGGTGAGCGAACTCGGCACCACTTTGAGGCTCATTGAAGAAACTTCTACCGCGGAAGGCGATTCATAGCCCTTTGGATTGCCAAGAAAAAAGCCGCGCAGACTCGCCGACCCCGTGAGTGGGTTTAAGTAAACCGCATCGACTCTCGTTTCGACCTCGGTCACCTGCGGCCCAAATTGATTAATGGCGGTTGCGATGAAGCTTCCCGTATTTCTAAAAAGAAGAATGGTAAGGATTGTGACTAGGAAAAGGCTCATTCCGCCAATCCATAACCCGCGACGTGTGAATTGAGATTTCATCTTCATTCCTTCCTCCGCTAAAATTCACTCATGATGGAGTCAATCTTTAAAGAGCTCGCTTAATTCCAATCCGATTTGGAAAGAGGAGCCAGGCCGTGCGCCGCACGCGCTTTATCACAGCGCGAATTCTTTTCACCACCTTCGAACGACGGTTCAAAATCCCTGCAAGGTGATGGTCGATTTTCATAAATTCCGCATTCCACAAGATTCCCCACACGGCCTTGGAGTGCGACGCATCGATTGCCTCGCTTTTCGTTCGTGCCTTTCATGCAGCGAAATTGATCGGATTGCTCCTCGAAAAGGCCTTGGGGCACCGGATGATCGGAGTCGGTGCGTTCGGCCTCTCTCCAATAAAACGAAACTCGAAAGAACGCACAGCAGGCTCCACATGTGAGACATGGATGGGTACGTGCCAAGTTGATTTCCCCTCATCTCCATTACACGCGACCGTCCATTTGTTCGTAAAGAAATGAAAGATTTAAACAGAAATTCCGCGTGGCGCGGAAATGTAGTGCGGATTGTTATTTGTCCAGCGAAGAGTGAGATATCCCGCCATCAAGCGATGACCGACCCAGCGTTCATCGATTACACGCTCTTTTTTCGGCAAATTGAGGAGCAATATTCGCCCCATAAACCGGATCATCTCTACCTCACTTCTCAAAAGAGAGTGGCCGTAGATGTGAAACGATCGACCTGTATGGAAAATACTTATGTCTTCAATGTCAAAGTCTGCGAATGCTTTTTCAAGCTGAGGGAGCTGCGGCTCGATGGCATCGCATCCCATATCGATAAAGGGAATGTGAAATTTCAACTGCCCTTTCACAAGAATTCGGGAGTGAAAGGCGATCTCTTCCTTGGGAAGCAAATTCTTCGCATGACAGGTAAAAATATCTTGGGCGCTGGAAGCTGATGCGTGGAAGACATGCCGACTTTCGGAAATTTCCTGAGGAACATAAATGTACTTGCTAAATTCAAAGTCAAAATCGGTAAGTCCTGAGGTATGAACGAATTCTGTGTAGAGAGGTAGCAGCTCACTGGGATGTTCGTAGGTAAGAATCACGCTGCGTAAAACCTTAAAGGTCTCGCAGAAGCGTGGCAATGACTTGAAGGTTGAGGTTGGCCTGAGCCGCCACAGCAACTTGGGCATTTTGAAGAATTTGAAGGCGAACCAGTTCCGACACTTCCTCGGCGATGTTTAGTCCTACTGCCTCTTCTTTTGCTTCACTTAAAGTGTCTGCTTGGAGGAGATTGTGAGACGCAGCAAATTCCAGCCGGCTGTGAACCGCAGAGAGTTGCGCTCGTTCATTTTGAATGCCCGTAAGAGCCGTATCTAATATTCCGATAAGATTCTGACTCGCTTCCACAGAGTTCACCGTAAGGTTCGATCCGGCGGCCACGGTCTTCGACTTTTGAAGGTAAATATTCATCCAGTTGGACGTCACGTCGAGACTCCCGATGTCTAGAACTCCGTCATTATTAAAGTCTCCAATGAGAGGAGAGCTCGTGTTATTCGGTGTGCCGGCGGCATAGGTTGAAGAGGTGGCAAATACTCCGCCTCCTGTATTGTAGAGGATTCTGCGTCCATTCGTTGCAGCGTTATAGATGATGTCTAAGTAGCCATTTCCATCGAGATCGCCCACAGCGAGCCGAATTTGAGTAGAGTTGGAAGCGGTCGCGGACCATTGACTGACCGCATTGGCAAAGGTGCCAGAGCCGTCGCCCAACAAGGTTGCAATAGACTGCGTTTCATTTCCGAAGCCTGGATAAAATTCAAAGGACCCAGCGATATCGAGTAGCCCGTCGCCATTGAGATCGGCAACTTCAAAACTATTGACGCTCCAATCGCTCGAAAATGGAACGCCTGTGCCATATTCCTTGTCGGAGGCCAAGCTGAAGCCGCCACTTCCATCTCCTAAATAAGTGGAAAAATAGTAATGCACATCAATTCCGTCATCATAGTAGGTGGAAGAGATGAAATCCAAATTTCCATCTCGGTTGACGTCGGCCAACTTGATGTATGCGGCGCTTGAATAAGCATGAGCAAGGGTTGTAGCCGCTGCAAAAGAGCCATCGCCGTTATTGAGATGAGTGAAGAAGCCCAAAGACGATGCCCCCACCATGTCCATGTCCCCATCGTGATCGATATCTCCGACATCAAAGAACGAGTGCGACGCACTTTGGGTGATGGCTGTTTGATAGGTGCCATCGCCATTTGAGAAATAGACAGCGATCTGAGTACCGCCAGTCGTCATCACAAGATCATCCGCATTGTCGCCATTCATATCGAGGACTTTGAGTTGACCGATGGATCCCGCGGCGGCGAACGTGCGTGCGGCATGGAATTTACCGTCGCCTTTTCCTAGCTGAGTAACGACGGTTGCCGCCGCGTACCGGACTAAATCAATAATGCCGTCTCCATTCACATCGCCCTGTTCCCAATTGGTAGAGGCTGTAGTGGACGTCTGCGAAGTGACGAACGTTCCCGTTCCCACTTCATCGGTGAAAGTCTTAGATGCAGAGAGGTTGGGAAGATTTAGACTGAGTGAATCTGTGGAACTACCGCTCAGGAGTGTTTTCACCTCGCTCGAACTTCCATCCAAGAGATGCAAATCGCCAAAAGTCGTCTCATTGGTGATGCGATTGAATTCGGAGAGCAAAGACTGCAGCTGATTGTTCAAATCGCTTCGCTGTTGCGAGGTGAGCGTAGAGCTAGCACCTTGCAAGGCCAGACTGCGCATTTGATTCAAAATATCAAATTGAGTGCCTAGAGCGGAATCCGCCGTTTCAAGCATCCCTTTCATGTCGTTGATGTTGAGCGCTCCCTGACGGAGACCTCGAATCTGAGAATCCAAACTAACGCTCATCGAATAGGCGGCAATGTCATCGCGAGGATCGACCACGCGACGACCAGCGCTTAAGCGCTCCAGAGAGCGTGCGATTGCCTTCTGAGTGCGACTCAGCGAATTGGCAATGGCGACGTTATTAATCGAGCCTATTCTCAATTTCAATCTCCTGCTGCACCGCAGCTGATGCGGCGCAGCAAACTAGCGTACAAAAGTTCTCCTCGCATCGGTCACTTACAACAACCGACTTCAACGTTAGGCATCGGACGCAAGGCCCCAAAAAAATAGAAAATTCAACGACGCGGGGCCGTAAGTATGCAGCGATGTTTAGTTTTTAGGGATTGGTCGGCGCCGCAGCAATTTTCGGGATGAGGACAAGATCGAGCGCCAACCCATTGTTCTTCTTCACGGCGCGGACAGAAATTGCACCGCTATTGGTGATATCCATCGCGTCTCGCAAAATATAAGGAGCATCGGCGGGAAGGAGGGTATTCAGTTCAATCGGCTGTTGATCAATCCAGATTACGGCGATCCATTTTTTCACGGGGTGATAGAGGCTTCCTACTACCGTGCCATGGTCGTCAATGTCCTTCGCCATTCCCATGGTAAATCCTTCAAGGAGAGGGAGGGGGACGCCGTCGCTTCCATTATTCCAAAGCGTGGGCAATCGCTTGGCCGCCGCGATGGTGCCGAGAGTGTAGCTGCGCCCGACGACCATTCCCGATTCATTCATCGAATAGGCGTGAGACTCAGTGCAACCCTTTAGAGGTAACAAAGAGGTGGGTTCGAGTTGTTCATTCCACATCGTGGCGCGTTCTTCGATCCGTTCAGACTTGAGAAGAGCGTAAGAATTTCCAACAATCATTTTGGCCGCTGTGATTCTTAAGGCTTCCGAATTTTTTAATTCGCCAAAGGGCTTTAATTGTTTTTCAATTCCCGCCGCTGATCCCAAAAATCCCCGTTCAAAATCCGAGCTGATAGGTGGCATCGGCGGCGGTTGGGGAATGGTTTCCGTCACGAAGTAATCCCCCACGATCTTTGCGTCAGCATTGATTGAATTGGCCCGTCCATATTGAGTCGTAATGATTTGGGCATTTCCAGAGACCCACATGGTGGGGTAACCCTTTTGGCAATTCGGATTGGTTTTCATCTGAGAGCGTCCCACCATCACGCCATTTTCCTTCGAGCCAATCACCCAACTCTTGTTATCGTCGCTATTTGCGCCGGTGCTACAGTCGGGAAGGGGCAGTGGACTCAGGGCCTTGAGGCGTGTGAGTTCGCCCTTGGTCGAAAGGATCGCGCCTCCTAAGGTTTGATCGGGAATTTTCTCTTTCTTTCCAAAGGTCTGCACCAACATATCGCCATTCTCGCTCAAATGGGTGACGAGCACTTGAACGAGATTGCTTTGAGAAGGATCGACTAGATCTTGCGGATTGATAATTTCAAAGCTGGGAAGGTTAGAAAGAAGGATGAGATTCAAAGCGACATGAAGCATAGGGACCCTCCTTGATCGTCTCTTTAATCTTCGGCAGATTGGGGAGCAAAGGCAATAGATCGATGAGTGATTGGAAAGTGACAAAGGAAGATGTCGAGGAATTTGAACGTTCGGGCCCGCGTTACACAAGCTATCCTACCGCTGCAGTTTGGAACGACCAAATCAACTCGACTCATGTAGAAGAGGCGCTTTCGCGAATTCGAAAGCAAGATGCACTTTCGTTGTATCTGCATCTGCCCTTTTGCGAAAAGCTTTGTCATTTTTGCGCCTGCAACAAAATCATCGATAAAAACCACACCCAGGATCGAATTTATCTAGATGCTCTTAAAAAGGAGATCGAACTCACCCGAAAGTTCATGCAGAGCACGCCGGGAATTATCCAAATCCACTGGGGAGGTGGCACTCCGACTTTTTATTCTCCTAATATGTTGAAGGAGCTCTACGAGTGTTTGGTGAAGTATTTTCCTCCAGAACGAGATGCCGAAATTTCCTTAGAAGTGAATCCTGTGGTGACGACAGCGGATCATGTTCGAACGCTGCGAGCTCTCGGATTTAATCGACTTTCAATGGGCGTGCAGGATTTCGATCCCAATGTTCAAGATGCTATTAATCGATTTCAAACCTTTGAAGAAACGGCAGAACTCGTTCGCATTGGCCGTGAGGAAGGTTATGCGAGCATCAATGTCGATCTGGTCTACGGACTTCCTCGTCAAACGAAGAAAAACTTCGAAAAGACGATGGCTGAGATCGTTCGATTGAAGCCCGATCGGCTGGCCATTTACTCATACGCAAATGTGCCGTGGAAAAATCCATTTCAGCGCAGATTCAAAGACGAAGAACTTCCGAAAGGCATGGAGAAGATCGAACTCTATATGATGGCGAGAGATATCCTTACAGCGGAGGGTTATGAGGCCATTGGAATCGATCACTTTGCATTGCCCGGAGACGAGCTCCTTACCGCTCGGGAAAATAAAACTCTTCATCGAAATTTCATGGGCTACACGACGCATCCCGAAGCCTTCATGTTAGGGATGGGAGTATCGGCCATTTCCTCCTTTCCCAATCTCTATGCTCAAAATACAAAGACGTTAGAATCCTATTTCAAATCAGTAGCTGCGTCTCAGATTCCAGCCGTCCGAGGAATTGAATTGAATCAAGACGATGAATTTCGGCGATATGTAATCAACCAGTTGATGTGTAATTTTGAGGTGACTTTCGAAAAAGTTCGAAACGATTTTGGCATCGAGTGGGATTCTTATTTTGGGCCGGAGATTCTTCAGGGACTCAGGGAATTGGAGAAGAAGCAGTTGCTACGAATCGACGAACAAGGAATTTTCATTATAGGACGAGGGCAGGTCCTGACTCGTAACATTGCAATGCTCTTCGATAAATATCTTCCTGAAACTTCGGGCAAGCCTACTTATTCGAGCACGATCTAACAGAGATCATCGACAACCCTTGGCGATGTCATCAAGATAAAGAGGACATGAATCCAGTCTCTGATCCCATTAGCTATGGGGACGCAATCATTCTCGGCATTATTCAAGGTTTGACTGAGTTTTTTCCAGTGTCGAGCGATGGTCACCTTGTCCTCGGACAACATTTTCTAGGATTCGGAAAACACAATTTGATGTTCGACGTCCTTCTGCACTTCGGAACTCTCGGAGCCATCATTTTGGTCTTTCGCCAAGAAACTGGGCAACTTTATAGCCAAACGAAAGCGATGTTTACGGGCGTTCTCAAAGGACGTTGGAAAATGTGGGAACAGCCAGAGCAAAGAGCCGTACTCTGGATTTGGATCACGACATTTGTGACAGGTCTTTTGGGGTTGATTTTCGAAGATCAAGTGGAGGAAACGTTTTCAAGCGTTCAGGCGGCAGGTATTGGCTTTCTGATTACTTCGACATTCTTGTTTTTGGCATCCTATTTAGGAAAAGGAGATAAAACGCCACAAAACTTAACGGTGTGGTTTCCAATTTTAATTGGAGTTGCTCAAGCTGCGGCCCTGTTGCCAGGGGTTTCTCGCTCAGGAATGACCATTGCAACGGCGCTTATTTTTGGTTGCCGACGTTTTGAATCCGGAAAATATAGCTTCACCGCCGCTATTCCGATTATTGCAATGGCCGTTCTTTATCAGGCGAGGAAATTGATCGGCCACGATATCGCAGATCTTCCCGCCATCCTGCTAGGTGTTGCAGTAAGCTTTCTCGTAGGTATTGCGGCGATTAAAGGGTTAATGGCAATGCTTACGAAGTTTTCGCTCGTCCCATTTGCAGTCTATGCATTTCTCTTGGGTGTCCTCACCATCGGTATGACGATGGGTTAATCCTCAGCGTTTTCGATACGCATCGCAGCTGACGTCACTGAATTGAAAAATCAAAATGGAATCTGATTTGAGAACATTGGCATTGAAGGATTTTTGAAACCCCGTTTCTTCCACCGCCAGTTTGGCTTTGCATGAATCGCTTTGACCTCGGCGACTTAAGCTGCCTTCCGTTGCTTTCATGTGAGTTCCATTAAATTCCGTCACCTTATAGCGAGTCACGATGATGCAGTCCTCAAGGGATCGAGTGTAGACAATTTCTCCATGAGAAATTTCCATCATAAAGTTTTCTTTGGACGAAGAGGACTTGAGGATAGAAGCCGCGGGATCGCAGGAACTCCTATCTAGAGCGACATATTGACCGTCAATGGGAGCGGTAATCTCTAAGCGCGAATCTCCGCAGGAAACAAACACGAGTTGAAAGCTGAAGAGCCCGAAGAGAGCACTTATGGCGGCTAATTTACTCATGGGTGCTTCTGAGTATGAGTGCAAATCACATGCCGAGGCAAAGGCCTTAAGGAAGGTCAAAAAACAGGAACTCCGTGCCCGCCTGGGAGGTAATTTCTGAGGTATTTTCGCCCTGCAAAAAGACCCCATCCCCTGCAAATACTTCATGATTTGAAAGTCGAAGTGAGCCCTTTACCACTTGAATCCAGCCGTTTCTGGAAGACGAGCTTGGCGTCGCGAGAGATCTTCCGGCCTCTAGGTGTCCCAGATAAATCGAAGCATCTTGCCGAATCTGAATGGGCGCGTTTCCTTTTTCTCCTTCGAGTTCGGGACCTACAACATGGTGCATCCGATTCAAGCGATCGCTCAGAGGAAAAGAAAGTTGAGCATAACGCGGCGGTTGTCCAGTGAGTGCGGGGCGAATCCAAATCTGGTACAGATGCACAAGACGATCATTCGAGGCATTGAATTCACTGTGAGTGACGCCCGAGCCCGCACTCATATACTGAATCTCTTCAGGGTGGATGATCGATCCATTACCCATACTGTCTTTATGTTCAAGTAAGCCATCCACGACATAGGTAATGATTTCCATATCGCGGTGCGAGTGGGTGGCGAATCCCTGTCCGGGTTGCACGAAGTCCTCATTTATTACGCGAAGCGCACTAAACCCCATGAACTGGGAATCGTAGTAATCCGCAAAGGAAAAGGTATGAAAGCTCTTCAGCCATCCATGCTCAGCATGACCACGCTCTTTGGAGCGCCGCACTTGGATCATAGTGGCACAATCCTGTCTCGCTTCCTGAGAGAACTCAATTAAAATGAAGTGAGAAAGGTAGGTCTTGTGTCCATCACTACGGAATTGGAACTCGTAAAACTGAAGATCATTGGGAAGATCGTTGCTGACTGCTTACGAGAAATGAGTCGAGCACTTCAGCCAGGTATGAGTACGTTTGAGCTCGATGAAATTGGCCGTGCCTTTTTGGAAAAGCATGGAGCTCGATCCGCTCCTAAGGCGGTTTACAAATTTCCTGGCACCACTTGCATCAGCCTCAATCACGAAGTCGCCCATGGGATTCCTTCGAAAACGAAAATCATCCAGATGGGGGACCTCATCAATATTGATGTATCTGCAGAGAAAGATGGATTTTTTGGAGATACAGGAGGCTCCTTTATCGTTGGCGAAGGAACGTTAGAGCTCCAAAAATTGTGTGCTGCTACGAAACGCGCTTTGGACACCGCAGTGAAATCTGTCAGGGCAGGATTACCTTTGAATACCATTGGTAAGGCGGTTGAATCGGTGGCAAAGGAAGAAGGGTTTACGATTATTCGCAATTTGGGAAGTCACGGGGTTGGCAAAAGTCTGCATGAAGCTCCGGAGTTTATTGCGGGATATTACGATCCCAATGATAAGCGGATTCTCGAGGAAAATATGGTGATCACGATAGAGCCGTTCCTATCGACTGGGGCGACTTGGGTGGAGCAGGACGCTGACGGCTGGACGCTTAAGACGGCGAAAAAATTTTTTAGTGCTCAATATGAACATTCGTTGGTGATAACGAAGGACGAAGCAATCATCCTGACCGCTTGAGAACCTTGAAGCCAAAGTTGGCGCCCCACATCTGTTTCAGAGCCAAGTGAATCCAGAGCATCGCTAAATTTTCAAGCATTGCTGCGGCAGAAAGAGGACCTGCATCGAAGGGTTCAAATCCCGCATCTCTCACAATTTTAAAAACTTGCGGCTTCATCGCATTGTCATCACCGCAAACAAGCATAGAAAGCTTTTGATCATTTCCGTAATCGGGTTTTGCCATGTTCATGGAACCCGTGTGATTAAACGCCTTAAAAACTTTTGCCTGCGGACCCGCCCAGCTGGCAATTTTCTCAGCACCCGAGTTGGCCC
>DDSI01000128.1 GCA_002343335.1 Bacteriovoracaceae bacterium UBA2394 | reverse complement strand
GTCCTATATTGTGCAGGTCAGTATGGGCGATACTCCGGCGGGCACCGTGGAATATCAATCCATCTTCGCAGTGGGTCTCGTCTTATTTTTAATGACTCTATCTACCAACATGATCGGCAATTGGGTCGTCTCTCGCTATCGGCAGAAATATATATGATGTTTGAAAAAATCCGAGAACGACTCAGTTATTTCGTTGGGCTTCTGGCCGTCGTGGCCAGCCTTGGCCTACTGTTCATTTTAATTTACGACATCATTCGTCAAGGCGGCGGGGCTCTCAGTTGGGATTTCATCACGAATTTTCCGTCTCGCTTTCCGGCGCAAGCCGGCGTGCGTTCCGCACTTTTTGGAACTGCGTGGGTGATGATAATGACTGCCTTTATATCGATCCCGCTCGGAGTATTTACTGGAATCTATTTAGAAGAATTTTTATCTCGCGGCGTATTTAAGAAATTTATCGAAGTAAATATCTCCAATCTTGCAGGTGTGCCATCGATTGTTTACGGCATGCTCGGGCTCGCCGTTTTTGTGCGCGCAATGGCACTTGGAAGAAGCGTGCTCAGCGGCGCGCTGACGATGAGTTTGCTCATATTGCCGGTGATTGTGATCGCAACGGTAGAGGCTTTGAAGTCTGTGCCGACAACGCTGCGTTGGGCGGCCTTCGGTGTAGGAGCATCACGACGGCAGGTGGTCTTTAGTCATGTACTTCCTCAGGCTTTTCCTGGAATTTGCACCGGAGTGATTTTGGCGTTATCGCGTGCGATCGGAGAATCCGCCCCGTTGATTTTAATTGGCGCGCTATCCTACGTTGCCTTCGTGCCGGAGAACCCGATGGACTCTTTTACGGTATTGGCGATTCAAACATTCAATTGGGCGAGTCGGCCGCAAGAAGCATTTCATGAACGAGCGGCTGCTGCGATTATTGTTTTGCTCATTCTCACCTTGGCCATGAATGGTTTAGCGATTTATCTGCGTGCACGTTTTGCAGGACGAAAGGGAGCGCGTTGAAATGAACGATATGCAAAGTGCTCAACCCATTATCATCACCGACCAGGTCAGTATTTTTTACGGTGAGAAAAGGGCAATTGAGAATGCGAATTTAAAATTCTATCAGAATGAGATTGCGGCATTGATCGGTCCGTCGGGTTGCGGGAAATCGACGTTCTTGCGTTCGATCAATCGAATGAATGATTTCATCGCGACGGCGCGAACGGAAGGGAAGGTGATCGTGGAGGAGGAGGACATTTACGCGGCCTCCATCGATCCCGTTTTGGTGCGACGAAAAGTGGGCATGGTCTTTCAAAAGCCCAATCCTTTTCCAAAGAGTATTTACGATAACGTGGCTTGGGCTCCGCGAAAGACGGGCCTTCCAAAGTCGGAATTGAACGAGATCGTGGAGAATTCTCTCAAAAAGGCGGCTCTTTGGGAGGAAGTACGAGATCGACTGCATCAGTCCGCTCTGGGTCTTTCGGGAGGACAGCAACAACGGCTTTGTATCGCTCGGGCCATCGCTATGCAGCCAAAAGTCTTACTGATGGATGAGCCTTGCTCGGCGTTGGATCCCATCGCCACGGGCCGCATTGAGGATCTCATGCGAGAACTTCAGAAGGATTATACGATCGTCATCGTAACCCATAATATGCAGCAAGCCGCACGCGTTTCGGACAAAACCGTTTTCTTTTTGAATGGCAAAATCATTGAAACGGGCGAAACCAGAGAGTTTTTCACACGGCCTAAGCAAGTGGAAACCGAAAACTACATTACAGGCAAGTTTGGCTGAGCTAGGATGTATCGCGGCATGAGACATACGTCTAAAGATTTTGAAGACGAACTCGATCTTCTTAAGGAGACGCTTCTCCTTATGGGAGGGATGATCGAGTCCATGCTGAAAGAAACCGAAGACGCTTTGATCACCAATAATGCCGTGACGGCGGCCCAAGTGATTGAAAGAGACTCGCAACTCGATCAAATGGAAAAGCGAGTGGATGAACAAGCGCTGCAAATTTTGGCGCTTCGGCAACCGGCGGCAGCGGACCTTCGCTTTGTGATGGCTTCGACCAAAATTTGCACAGATCTGGAAAGAATGGGCGACATCATCGTGAATATTTGCGAGCGCATTACCGAACTTTCCAGATTGAAACCAATCAAACCTTACGAAGATCTTCCCAGGATGATGACGTTGACTTCTCGCATGATTACGCAATCGATCGATGCCTTCTTGAAGTTATCGTTGGAATCTGTCGATTTGGTGTTAAAGAGCGATGATGAGATCGACGATTACTATCGCAAGATTTTAGGGGAGCTCACTGTGCTCATGAAAAATGATCCCGCAAATGTAGATGCAGGACTCAAGCTGACTTTCATTGCAAAGTATTTGGAGAGAATGGCAGATCACGCGACGAACGTGGCCGAGCAGGTCGTCTTTATGGTGAAGGGTTTAGATATCCGACACTCCGGAAACCCAACCCCCACGCCTTAATTTAAATCTTTATTCTTCAGTATAGAAAGGTTTCAAGGTCGCATCTAACCACTCGGGAGCCTTTTGGGCATCCGTGGTCATTTCCAATTGAGCGAAGACATCGTGCGAGACTTCACGTTCTTCCGTAGAAGGCGAAGGACTCAATTTTCGTCCGTAGTAGTGAACTTGAACTAACCACTGAATATCTTTTTCATCCGCTTGTACGGGAACGACACTCATCCCTGAGCGAAATTCCACGTCTCTTACCGCAACTTGATCAAACGGATTTCGCATTGCGAGAAGAACTTTTCGTCGATCGTTTTGAACGATCACCTTCAAGGGAAACACGTGATACTTCTTCGAGAGGTCACGGATATCAAACTCCGTGGGAACCGAAACCTTGCTGTGGTGAACTTGAAGATCAAACACTGGCATTTGGTTCTGAAGATTCGTTTGGGCTCGGCTTGAAGGGCTCATAGGATTCCTTNNTACGAAATAGGTATATTTCACGATTTGTGCCAAACGCCATGTGTCGCTAACCCCATGAATTTACTAGAGAAATTAGTTACCCCTGTGCGCCCAGATGCACAGATTCCAGTCAGCTTTTTGGCGGAGTGTCACCGTACTTTCACATGGCGCTTTGCGCTAGAAGGGCGGCCGCGCGCTGGCTTTCGAGGGCAGGCTTCAATTTGGCAACGACCGAAAAGTTCCATGTGATGATTTTCGAGCTGAAAGCCGAGTTTCCTTGCCGCACTCTTTTGCAGTCTTTCGATTTCATCATTTTCAAATTCAAAGATTTCACCGCAGTCAAGGCATCGCAAATGGTCATGATGATCTTTGGAGCAAACTTCGTACCGAACCGCTTCATCGCCAAAAGCCGTTTCCGTTAAAAAATTTTTTTTCTTAAGAAGGCCCACCGTTCGATAAACTGTTGCGACCCCTAGGCTTGGCAAAGTTTTGGCCACGCGGTCGACGAGCGTTTGAATCGTCCAATGGCCTTTCTGTTTCAGAATGAATTCAATCAAATGTCTTCGACTTTGAGTAAGGCGAAAGCCTTCCGAAGCCAAGGAAGAGAGAATCTGTTCGGCGGATAGAGCGTTGGAGCGAGAATTCGACATTCGTTTTACTTCGAAGCCTGATCGGACATCGCTGCTTTTGCTAACGTTTTTCCGAGATCCCAAACACCTCCCGGAAACTTGTGAGCTCCCGCACACACTTGATCGAAGGCATTCAAGAAATAATCAATGTCCTCGTCCGAACAAATCAGCGGCGGTAAAAATTTCACAATGTCTTGGCCCTTGCCGGAGGTTTGAGACAGAATCCCGTGATCGCGCATGAGCGGCACCACAATCAACTGGGGGAATAAATCTTTGCTGAGGGTATGCAAAAGCGACCATCCCATTTTTAATTGCAATGACTTGGGCGCTTGGAATTCCACGGCGATCATGCAGCCTCGTCCACGAACTTCGCCAATCATCTCATATTTCATTTTGAGGGCGTTCAAACCATCCACGATTTTCTTTCCAACGTGAGTCGCGCGCTCCAAAATATTTTCATTGTCTAAAATCCATAGGCTGGCCAGTCCCATTGCGGCAGAAAGGGAATTCTTCCCAAAGGATGAAGAATGCACCACGCATCGATCCATTCGATTGAAGACCGATTTAAAAATTTCATCTCGGGCGATCACGGCTCCGGTGGGGATCAATCCGCCGGAGAGTGATTTGGAAATCAAAATAATGTCCGGCGAAGCGCCTTCGTGCTCCACCGCTAAAAATTTACCTGTGCGTCCCATGCCCGTTTGCACTTCATCGGCAATGGTAAGTGCGCCGTAACGGTGGCAAAGATCTTCCGCCGCTTTCAAGTAGCCTGGATCTGGTAGATAGACGCCCTTTCCTTGAATCGGTTCAAAGATAAATGCAGCCACGTCCCCTTTTTTAAGTTCCGTCTCAAGCGCTTTTAGATCATTCGGAGGAATTCCAAGCGTAGGCTCTAGAAGACAACCGAAGCCGTCGCGGAATTCGCGATTTCCATTTACGGAGAGCGCACCCAAAGTCAAACCGTGAAAGGCATGATCTAAATAGAGGATGCGATCGCGTCGCGTATGCGCTTTAGCAAATTTAATTGCCGTCTCCACAGTTTCTGCGCCCGTGCTCGTAAAGTACACGCGACCTCTGTTGGGAGAGCGCTCGCTCAAAGCCTTCGCTAACTCGCCAAGCAAATGGGGGCAATCGAATTGCACGAGATTTGCATCTTGAAGTTCCAACATCTCGCGCATCGTGCGCACAATCACCGGGTGATAGCGGCCAAAGTTGAAAACTCCGTAGCCCGAAAGGAAATCTAAATAACGGCGTCCCTCTTGATCCCACAAATACGGACCTTCCCCGCGCACATAGGTCTTGTCGAAGCCCAGCGTCTTTAAGACCTTCGGCAATTGAGGGTTCATGTACTGCAGATGGTTATCAAAGCGAGCCTCTTGATTCTCCCAGTACGAGCGAATGGAGAAACTGGACGAGGTGGGAGCTTTGGGCTCATGACGGGGGGACTCAGCAGCGGAAGTCGACATAGTGGGCTAAAGCTAGCCAAAAATGGCCTGGAATCGCAAGGGACACCACGAAGGTGTATTGCCGAGGGTTATTTCGACAGCCTTTGACCTATTTTTATCACTTCGCCTTGGCAGGAGAGGGCCCCCGACGAAAAACCCCCAGCTTCCGCCTTCATCATCGCCTGTTCGATTAAGTCGGAGTGAAGGGTGCCATCCTCTAAGCCAGCTTGGATCGCCGATTGCAGAGCAAGTTTGATGTCGTTGGCGCTCATGTGACGGAGATAATCGGACAGAGCCAGCAAGCCTTTTTGAATCGTGGTTATATATTCCGACGGTGTACCCGCTTCGGCTCTTTGTCGAACCGTATTCGTTAAGAAGGTTTGAATACTTTCGCCTCTTTGCATTCTTTCGAAACCTTCAAACAGAACGTCAGCGAGGAGTTTTCGATCCTCCGTGGAGGGGGCATGCAGGCTCATCGCCCCGTGATCGAAGAGGCGCACTTCGGTGCCGTCGACTTTCATTTGATAGCCGTGCCGATCGTGATCGAATTCTCCACCCATTAAGATGATATAAAATTCCAGAGTCACATAGGCCTTCGCGAGATTCTTTTTAAATATTTTTTGTTCGGCAGTGTCCTCTGGCAAATCATTGAAGTGAAGTCCTTTGGCCTTTTCCATCAAACGAAAGCGAGGTCCTGAATCTGTTAATGAAGTGGAGTCGAAAGAAAATTTGAATCCATCAATTTCAACATAACGTCCGTTATAAAGCTTAGAGGCGATATCGTATTGAGACCGCGCGGCATTTCCGTCGGTTTCAATTTTAACCATGCTTTGCGCCTGTCCAATTTGTTGGGTAAAGATCTTATAGACGGGATCTTGCTCTCCGAGATTTTTTGCGAGTTCAAGCATCAAACGAAAACCATTGCTCGATCGTTCTTCGGCTTTTTCTCGCAGCGTGGCGATCACTTGGGGCTTCCCATCTTTCGGCTGCACTTCAAAGACCACATAATAGGATGCCGCACCTAAAATACTTCCTACATGATCCATGCGAGCACGCGTACTTTCGGGAACGGAGGAGTCGTAGAGCCGCCAGAGATCCCATCGCAAAGGTGCCGCTGTCATTTTTTTGAGATGCGCCATTCCCTCTCGAATATCTTCCGGTGTGGAGGGGTGAGAATGAATGGCTTGACCCAGCTTTGTTTCCGCAGGTCCGAGGACTTCCAAAATCAACCCCAATCGACGGCCTAATCCAACGCTCGTATCTCCCTGATCGGAAACTTTTTTGATTAGCCACCATGGCCGCCGCCAAGAGAAGAGACCGTTGATACTCCGGAATGACTCTGGAATATTGTTGAAAAATATTTCTGGCTTGCCCGACATATTGCATTTCTGGAGGAAATAAGCGCTCAATCACAAATGAAAAGGCCTCCTGATAACTACCCGCCTCTCGCTGGCCCATCAAAATTTCTTCCAGAAGTGCCGCTCGGATAGGCATTGGGGCGGACCAAAAATTTTTATGCACGAGGGAGAGAGAAGCGTCGGCGAAGGATTTCGTGCTCCATTCCTTTTCGTATCCACCCATCGCATGGGAATACTCCTTTATCGTGATTCGAAGAGATCGCAGAGCCTCATCGGAAATGGGCTCAGTTAGAAAATGAATCAAATCGGTCCGAAACTTAGGTTCATTTTTTGCCAACGTCAGGAAGGTTTCGGTCATTATTCCATTTATGTGAGTGGATTCTAATTTCTCACGCGTCCGAATAACGATTCCCTTCTCCAGCTCGAAAGCCACATCGCGTTGGGCTTCAATTCGATCGGCCAGTCTCGAGAAGAGAGCGAGTCGTGTAATCGCATCACTTCGAGGTTGGATAGTAGAGATGAGTGATTTAATTTTTTTATCGTAAGCGGGACTGCGATCGTCGATGCCAAGTTTTTGAGCCTGCGCTGCAACCCAAATTTCATACGCTCGATCTCTTAAACTAAAGTCTTCAATTTGCGTTCCAAAGAGAAGTTCTTCAATCACTGAAATGCGCTGATCCAGATCACTTTGTTCTTCCACCTGAGCCAAAATCTCTTTTAGAACAGATAATCGCTGAATGTTATTGGCATCGAACAAATCGTTGGAGCTGTACAATTTCCAAATTCTAATTTTTTCGCCGATATCTGTGGGCCATTTTCTCTTTCCCTTCACGTGAGTGTATAACTTCTTTTGAAAGTTTCGAAGTGCGGGTGAGAAAACGTCGTTCAAATATTGTTCGACGGTGACCACGTCGATCTCCCCGATGATTTTTTCCCAAGGCTCATTTCCCAACGGCCGATTTTGAAAATAAAGAAAGAATTCAATGAATTTCAATTGATTGGTTAGGGCATTATGCTCCTTCGTCTTTAGCTTTTCGATAGCGGTCATCAATTCTTTGAAACTTTGGGGCGCGGTATAGCCTAAGAGATTTCGAAATTTTGTGATGATGGACAAATCTGGCCAATGCGAGAAACGGTTCTGCTGAACAATTAGTGTTTCGCTATCTCGCAAAGCTTCGATTTTCTCCTCGGTGTTCATCCAGGAGTCAGGAATATCAATAAAGAATTTAAATAGGGGTTCATCCGTTCTTAAAATTCTCGCGTTCTCCCTAAAATAGTCGACAAGTTTGCTTTTTAGTTCCGCAGATCGATTATTATTTTCCCCAATAATTTTTTGAATGGCGGCGATCCAAACAGATTGGTTTTTAAAAATATGTTCAAGTTGAGCGAAGTATTTTGTTTGGGCCGTAGCGTCGCCTTTTTCGAATGACCATCGAGGTATTGAGAGCGCGGCCTGGTTCAATTTTAAAAAGAAATCCATATCTTTGTCGAAGTACTCGAGACCCACGAGTTCTGGGCGCATATCCTGAAGCTCCTTCATTCGGGCTAATAACGCAGGATCCTTTTCGTAATGCGCTTCATAGACGATTCTTTGCAGGCGGTCGTCTATGAGTGAGAATTGTTTTCTTAAAAGAGTGCGCAGTGCGTTCTTGGCTTCTTCGTTACCTTCGAAGGCCTCTTGAAGGAGACGATCGAAATCGCGTGTCTGCAAATCTGAGAGAACAATGGCTCGACGCGATTCAATGGTTTCGCGGCGTTTTAATTTACTGAATGTTCCGTCATATTCGACTTCGACAGCTTCGAAGAAGCGTCCGTGATTGGCGAGAGTTTTTGCCGATGCTTCGAAAAGCTCTGTCGCTAGCGGCAAATCCATAAGAGGGTATAATCGTGGATCCTCGATTCCCAAAGTCCAAAGAGCCCGTAAAATATTTTTACTGGAGTCGGCTTTAGCCCAAGGGATGAATTGATTCCATGAAGCTTCAGCCTGAGGATCTTTATCTAAATTGGGTATTTTGAAAGTGGACCAATTGAACTGTTCAAGCCCAGCGTAGGGCTCAGCTTGTAAGGCCGCCAATAAGGCGATGGCATTTTTTTCGGCATCTTCACGGCTAGAGGATTCGGTGAAGGCTTTGATTAAATTTCGAATTTTACGGAGGCGACCAATCGGTTTAGGACGGTCGCGATGCTTTCCGCCATCCATGAGAGCGAGTTCTACATAAGGGCTAGCCGATATATTGGAATACTTCGGATCATCTAGAACCGCGTCGGCTAAGGCATCGAGGGCCGTGCGATGAGCGATATTTTTTGGATCGTAGGCAATGTCGTTTAAGATGGAATGCCATTCTCGATAGCGATTATGAAACTCTGGCTCCAGATCGACCAAATAGCTTTTCAGAAAATCTAATTGTTCGGTAACGGACATGGCATCGAAACTTTTTTCAGATTTTTTTTCCTCAAGATAGGAAACATGGGTCAATCCTTTGGTCGCGTTTCGGAATTCTTGCGGAAGTTTTGTAGGCGAACGATGCAAACCTCCTTCTTTGCTATCGAGGAAAGCCAACCCTTTTTCTACGGCAGAAATTCGATGAATGGGGAGGCCGTGAGGATCGATATAATTTCCAAAATTCAGCGTGGTGATATCTTTCAAAAGTTTTTGAGCGGTCAGCGCTTCTTTGGGATCGAGGCCTGCTCTTTGCATTAACAGAAGAGGACGTAAATCTGCCGCAAATTCTTCACCTTTGGAGTTCTTCCCTTCACCAAGCTCGTTGGCCAGCTCCAAGTGAGTGATTTCATGCCCGAGGATGTAGGCCAGCTGATCTAAGGTATCCAATTTTTGAAAAGTCCCACGATTGAAGCCGATCACGGGAGGTTTCGTGTAGCTCATTCGATATGCATTGATTGAAGAGTCATCGGTCAAAACGAAACGAACTGGATTTTTTTCTGCAAATTCATTGCCGACCAACCGTATATAGAGGTCGGTCATGAGAGTATGAAATTCTTTGAAGGCGGCGGAGTCCTCGTCGACGAGCATTAGCTCCTCTCGAATGACAGTGGGAATATTGCCGTTTTTAAGTTCTTCGATGAGCTCTTTTTTCTTCGCGGCCTTGGTTTTGGTTTGGGCGTGGACAAGTGAAAGGGAAGTCGTCACCCCGACAATGAACATCATCGTAGAAATTTGTTTCAGCTTTGAAATCATGTCGGTTCGCGCACGTAGGTTGTATATGCAAAACCGGGACCACATTCGAGAGTCAAATCGCAGGCTTAAGTGGGCCATGGCCTCACGTTACGGGGTCGCTATGAAAAAAGTTTCAAGTTTAGAAACCCTCTTGAACTCGGGCCTGAAGACACTCTTTAAAGGCCTCCAAATAACCCTCGGACACCGAAGTGAGGAAGCCTTGGTTCAGATCGAAAGAGCGCTTGGCATCGGTGATGGCGGCGTAAATTTGTTCGCTTTTAACGAAATCGCCTGTTCTTTCGGAATGTTCAGCCAGTTCGAAAAGAATGGGGAGGCTTTGGCGCTCATAAATCCCATTCAATCGCTCTGCAATTTGCACGATTTCGGGAAATTGCCTGAGGTGACGGGCAAGAGTTGCAGCGATCTCTTGATGGAAATATTTTTTCGCGCCCCAATTGCTTTCTTCCAGGCGGATGCAAAACTTCTCCCACTCTCGAAGTGCTGAGGAAGCTTCCGCCACGAAAAGTAAACGCATCAGCGGAAATCGAAGGTCCAACGGAAAAGCCTTTTGCGCATTCTCGAGGACCTCGCCTATCTCACCGCGTCGCAAGCCCATGAGCATCTTGCAATGCGCAACCGCGATTTCCGCGGACCAGGGATTTTGCTTCGCGGCGCTTTGAATGAAGGTGAGGGCGACCTCTCGTTGTTTAGATTCATTCCAAAGTTTTTGGGCCTGAGCGAGAGTTTGCTCATGGGACGATGGAGTCGATCCTGTGTCTCCGACGACATAGTGAAAACCCTCCGACAGCTTCCAGGAGGGGCTCCGAAGATTTTTCGGCAGATATTTTTCGTACAACTCCGCGCGCTCACCTCGATGGAAGTGCAGGCGCTGAGATTTTACATATTCAAAGCCTATTCTGGCTTTTGATTTTAATTCGTTGGGGTTGCCCGCCAGTGAATCCCCAATTTCATCTAGTTCCTTTTGCGTTTGAAATTTAGGCAGAGATGTATTTGAGATCCATTTGGTATAGGGCAGGGAATCCTGCACGACGGGTAAGCAAGCCTGCGACGCAAATTCAATGGCCTTGATGTCCGATCGGCATCGATTATAAGCCGTCATTCGTTGGGGCGCGATACCCAGATGCAGTCCGGCAAGAAATTCAAAATACTCTTTCATCCCACCCCAGGGAGTAAAACTGAATCGGCTATTTGGCAGACGAAGGAGGGAAGGAATGGATTCATTTCCCATAGCATGGAGATGCACATTTGGGAATTGGTCGAGCCAACGATGAAAGAGCGGCTGCAGAGACAACAAATCGGCGATATGACCCAGTGAGCCCGCCCAACCGATATGAATTTTCTTTGAGTCTTTCCGGTTCCAGACGCTTTCGAAGTCGGTGAGTTCGTAAGGATGATGATTTTCTAAAATATGAACTGGCGTTTTAAATTTCGATTGGAATAGCTCCTCCAGTCCAGGGCCGGTGACGATGAGACCATCGGCGAGTTGCATGAAGAGTTCATAAGTTTGCCGGATTTGTGGAATGTTCCAGGCTCCTGCGGAAGGACTCCAGGGCTGGGGCTCATAAAAATTGTCATTGTATTCAACGAGAGTTTTGAGTCCCGCCGCACGGCGCTTTTCTAAGATAGGTAGAAATTCGACATCGCCGGATTGAATGAGCACAAGGAGATCCGCTTCCATTGCCCACTCATAACGTTGAGAAGAATTGTAAGAGAGATTCACGATTCGCCAGCCAGGTCGATGATGACTTGAGAGAATTTCCGCGGGCCATCGCATGCGATGGTAGGAATCCCCGGTCTCATCGACATGGACGATCTGTAATATGGTTGGTGAGTTGCTGGACACTCACTCAATGATTCTACGCTTCGCGCTCTAAGCCAATTTCTAAATTCTTACCTTCGATTTCGAAGGCTTGGCGCTGTGTGAATTTTACAGGGGCAGTTCCCGCTTGAAGCGAAGTGGCAAGCGTTTGCTCAGAAATGTATATTTTAAACGTTTGAATGGCCTCACTCAAATCGGAATCTGAGGTCGAAATGTTCAAGCGAATGCGATCGGCAAGATTTAAACGGGAATCCTTTCGAAGCTTTTGAATTCGATTTACGACTTCCCGCGCCAAACCTTCCAACTCTTGAGCTCTTTCCACTTTGGTGTCCAACCCCACGATGATTTTTGCGGAGGAGGTGGAAGGAATTTGTCCTTTCACGGAGTTGCGATGAATTTTAACGTCTTCTGTTCCAATATCAAAGCCCGCGAGATTCAATGTTTTGCCCGCTTCGAGCTGTGTAATTTGTTCAAAGCTCAGTTGATTGATGAGTTTTGTAAGTTCGCCCATCTTCGATCCCACCTTTCGGCCCAGAGTCGCGCCATTGGGCTTTGCCATCAGGTTGACGAAGGTTTGCTCGTCGGAGCGATAGGTGATTTTTTTTACATTGAGTTCGCTATAGAGGTACGCCTCAAGAGGCCTCAAAGTTTCGAGCACCTTCGGATTTCGATGCACAATGTGCAATTCCTTTAGGGGAATCTTTACTTTGATTTTTTCCTGCTCGCGCAAATTTCGTGCAAGGAAGATCACTTCTTCTAAAAGTCCAACGCCCAATTCCAAATCGGGCTGCATGAGTTTTTCATTGCCACGCGGATACTCTTCTAAATGCACCGATTCCTTTTGCGATTCCTTGGTAAGAAGCAGGTAGAGATGATCCGCTAGAAAGGGCGTAAACGGCGCCATCATCTTCGTAAGGGAGGTGAGTACGGTGTACAAAGTCTGGAAGGCATCGCGCTTATCATCAGAGAATCCTTCTTCCCAATAGCGCGGCCTATTCAGACGAATATAAGTATTGGTGAGATCTTCAATGAAAAGGAGCAGCGCAGGAACCACGCTATAAAGGTGATACTGCTCCATTTCTTTCTCAATGGAGACGAGAAGCGACTGCAAGCGAGAGAGAATCCATCGATCCAAAATATTCGCTGGCATTTTGACTTTATCGGCCGCTACTGGTTGGAAGCCGTCGATCTTCGCGTAGGAATCGTAGAATGTGTACGCATTCCACCATTTCAAAAGCACGCGGCGGACAATTTCTTTCACGCCAGCTTCCGTAAATCGAAGTTCCTCCGCGCGAATCGCGGGTGAATCAATAATGTAGAGGCGGAGCGCGTCCGCGCCGTAGGTGTCGATCACATAGTGTGGATCGGGATAGTTTTTTAGGCGTTTACTCATTTTCTTGCCGTCTTCGGCAAGGATCATTCCGTTCACGATCACATTTTGAAAGGGCGGTTTGTCGAAGAGAATCGTGCCTAAAACCGAGAGTGTGTAAAACCAGCCGCGCGTTTGATCCAAACCTTCGGCGATAAATTGCGCAGGGAACGATTTTTCAAACGCCTCTTTATTTTCAAATGGATAGTGGTTTTGCGCGTAGGGCATCGAGCCACTTTCAAACCAGCAATCTAGAACTTCTGGAACGCGGCGGAATTTCTTCCCATTTTTTTCAATGATGAGGTCATCCAAATATTCTCGATGAATATCCGTAAATTTTTTCCCGGTGAGTGACTCCAATTCTTTGAGGCTCGAAATGCAGAAAATCTCTCTCCGATCCTCAGGTTCCTCAAACGCTTCCCAAAACGGCAGCGGGTTTCCCCAATAGCGATTTCGAGAGATCGCCCAGTCGCGAGCATTGGATAGCCAGTTGCCAAATCGCCCTTCGCGCAGATGCTCGGGGACCCAGTGGGTATGCTTTATATTGTTTGTGACCAAACGATCGCGAATTTCTTCCACCTTCACAAACCACGACGCCACCGCGCGAGAGACTAGAGGCGTGTCGGTGCGCGGACAAAAGGCATAGGCATGCTGAAGTGTATCTTGCTTGAAGAGTCGTCCGGCCGATTTCAAATCCGTGATGATTTTTTTGTCAGCGTCCTTGACGTACATGCCGGCATAAGGCGCGACCTCGGCGCCGAAAACTCCGAAGGCGTCCACCGCGGAGAGCGGTTCAATTTTCACTTTCTTGCAGGCGTCGAAGTCCTCTTGCCCGTGCGCTGGCGCCATGTGCACGACGCCGGTTCCTGACTCGGTGGTGACATGGGAACTCGTGAGAACGGTGAAGTAGGGAGGCTTCTTTCCATCGGCGTAAAATGGAAACAACGGTGTGTATTCCGTGCCGACGAGATCACGTCCGAGATATTTTTTCTGAATTTCAAATTCATCTTTCTTGAAAAAATTCGGAACGAGCGCTTCGGCTAAGATAAATTTCTTTCCGCCATTGACTGAAATTTGCACGTAGTCGATCTCTTCGCCGACAGCGAGTGCGAGATTGGAAGGGAGCGTCCAAGGAGTGGTCGTCCAACCCAGAAATGCAATCGTGGGATCAGACTTCAATGGGAAAGTAATCGTGATCGCTGGGTCTTGAACATTTTGATAATTCGATCCTGCTTCAAAGTTCGAAAGAGGTGTGCCGAGCGGCGTGGAAAATGGCATGACCTTGTAGCCGCGATAGATCATTCCCTTTTTCCAGAGCTCCCCCATGATCCACCAAACGGACTCCATGAATTTGAGGTCCATGGTTTTGTAATCATTTTCAAAATCCACCCAGCGTCCGAGCCGTTCCACCGTGCGCTTCCACTCCTCGGTGAAACGGAGCACGATGCTTCGGCATTCGGCATTGTATTTGGCGATGCCGAATGCTTCGACTTCTTTGGCCGATTTGAAATGAAATTTTTTATCGATTTCTTGTTCGATGGGAAGGCCGTGACAATCCCACCCCCATCGTCGCTCTACATGAAATCCTCGCATCGTCCAGTAGCGCGGGACGACATCCTTTAAGGTGGAAGCGAGCAGGTGACCGTAGTGTGGAAGCCCACTGGCAAAAGGAGGGCCGTCATAAAAACTAAAGGGCTTCTTCGACTGCGCGAGGCTCTTTTCAAAAATCTTATGGGTACGCCAACGTTTGAGAACTTCTTCTTCAGTCTTCGGAAATGAAATTGAGGATAGTGGTTGCTCTTCCCGCTCAACGGCTTCCATGAAGATGTTTTATCAAGCGCGCTAGGGATGCTCAAGGAGGACTATCGACGAGAGGCGAGAGCATTCACATTTGCAACGCATTCAATATGATGAGGTGTGGGAATGTCGTCGCGATCGACTGTCGCGCTTACGCTCTTTAAACGAATTCCACTTCGAACGACGCTTAACTCTCTCGGCAATTCGATCGTCCCTTCGGTTGGGCGATAGATGATCGTTCCCATCCCGGGAAATCGAGTGGCATTTGGTAGGATCAAAATTTCACGGGGATCAAACCGAGGCATGGGAGCTTCAGCGGGTAGTAACATATACTGAATTCCAAAAGATGTGGGATCGCGATACGCAAAGCTCACATTCGTACCTGTGACAATAACGGGTTTTTTTCCGAAGAGTCTCTGAGCCCAAGTGGGAGGCGTGTAGGTAATCAAGAGCCCATAAATTTCGGGGGTTCCCCTTGTGGTTTCACCGACCGTCATGATGACGGAGGTCGAACCGACTCTGCCGTGAAGGAAATTCAGCACCCGCTGAGCATGGCATTCTGCCCCCACACCCATGACAACAATTAAAAGAAGACTAAAAACAGCCGCTTTCATGACTCTCACACCACCTTTGGAGGGGTTTATCAGGCTCGCTTTAGGAATCAAGTTTCTTGTAGGGTTCCTCAATGACGATCAAAACCAAAGGCTATGCCGCCAAAAGCGCCACGAGTCCACTCACTCCCTTCGAATTCGAATACCAAGACCCGGCCGAGAACGAGATTCAAATAGAAGTCGAGTTTTGTGGAATCTGCCACTCCGACATCCATCAGGCGCGAGATGAATGGGGCGGTTCGATATTTCCGATGGTGCCGGGTCATGAAATCGTCGGCAAGGTGAAGAGCCTTGGCAGCAGGGTAACGAAGTTCAAAGTGGGAGAGCGCGTTGGCGTAGGTTGCATGGTGGAGTCGTGCCAAACCTGCGGGTCCTGCAAAGAAAGCTTAGAGCAATATTGTGAGAAAGGATTCACGCCCACCTACAATGGACTCTATCGGGAAACGAAGAAGCCGACGAAGGGTGGCTATGCCACGCAAATCGTGGTGGATCAAAATTTTGTTTTAAAAATTCCAGACGGATTGGATCCTGCCGGCGCTGCTCCCCTTTTGTGCGCGGGGATCACCACCTACTCACCCATGAAATTCGTGGGCGTATCTCGCGGTCAAAAAATCGGCGTGCTTGGCCTAGGCGGCCTCGGTCACATGGCGGTGAAGTTGGCCAACTCCTTTGGCGCAGAAGTGACGGTGCTCAGTGGATCGCCTTCGAAAAAAGACGATGCGAAGCGGTTAGGCGCACAACATTTCGCGCTCACAAAGAATGAGGATGAGATGACGAAGTTGGAAAATCATTTCGATCTCATCATCGACACGGTAGCTGCCAAACACGACGTGAATCAGGCGCTCGAATTGCTGAAGCGCCAAGGGACGCTGGTGATGGTGGGAATTTCGGATAAGCCGTTAGATCTTGGAGTGTTCGGCCTTGTGATGAAGCGTCGAAAGATCATGGGTTCTCTGATTGGGGGTATTCGTGAAACGCAGGAGATGCTCGATCATTGCGGAAAGCACAAAATTACGAGCGATGTGGAAGTGATCAAGGCTGCGCAGATCAATGAGGCCTATGAGCGCACCGTGAAGGGCCAAGTCCGCTACCGCTTTGTGATTGATTCGAAGTCGTATTGAATCGAGAGGGCAAGCGCTCTACGTTGAGTTTAAGCGGGCCTCACTCTGGCACATTTCTTGCTGACTAACAGGAAGTGGTGAGGCTCATTTCATATTGGGTGGTCGGCAATCTCTGGGTTTTCATCATTGCTTTTAACAATGTGCATGCGCAATCGAACGCGCTCGATTTAGAGGGCTGTCGGCAGGCCGTCGTTCAGACGCTCACGCATAACTTACCCATGGAAACGCCGGATCCCGCTCCGCCCCTTTGGGTTTGGGATCCTTTGACGGGTGCGTACAAGGTTCAAGTTTTCATCTCCGGCTCGGTCTATTTAGAATGGTCCTCGCTCCGGGATTTCAGACTGGGACTCGAGCCACAAATAAAACCGCTCGAGCTATTTTATTCGAATGGCCTTCCCATCGGTGCGAATGGAATTCCCCCCGCATGGGATGCAAGAGCCTTTCAAATTCTAAGAAATGGGAGACCCGCCCAAACGATTCATCTCGCTGGGGCGATGTCTCGCTCTCCGGACGGGCAACTGCCGCGAGGTTGGGAAGACAACGCAGATCGACGAGTTTATTTATTTGTAAATGGGAAACAGGTGCCCCTGCCTCTAACGGGCGACTCACCTTATGGATGGCTGGGTCACAATTACGGGGGCAATCTCATTCAAAAAGGTGAGTCGTCTAACACTATCGATCTGGATTCAAAAGAACCGATCTATTTGTTTTCGGAACGAGTGACAGAAGTGCGAGACGGCAAACCGTACCTCACTGAAATGGTGAGTGTGCGTTTGAAGCCAATTTTTGATCAAAAAAATGAATTCGTGGCCTTTGCGTCCGAAGGTGAAATGAAGCCTCTGCTTAAAAAGGACTCGGCATTTTATGAGGCTTCAAAGCGGGATGCAAAAATTGGGGGGTATCTTGTAGAGGGCCCACGTCCTGTGGAGGTGATGGTGGAAGGAGAACGTTATTTCGTGGTGGGATTTAGCAGTTCAGAATATTCGAGCGATTCCTATCGTGCTCATTTCGCGTTTAGTAAGAATATCGAGGGACCTTATCAGGTCATTCGTGAGGTGAGTGGTGCATACAAAGACTTTGGAAGAACGATGAAGGAAGGTGGAGCTTCGTGGGTCGGAAGGCCAGTTCTTTATCAGGATATTGAAACGGGAAAATGGGCGATGATGTGGCATCAAGTGGATCGAGCAAAGTATCCCGGCCATGATTTTAGTCGGGTACCCGATGGGCAATTTTTAAGAGTAGAAGATTTTAGACGGTATTTAAAACGGGCCATGGGAATTCAATTTGTTCTCACCGAGAATGGCCTGGAAATCATTGGGTTTTGATAGAGGACCGCAATTTATTCGAAAATTTCCTCGAGCATCCCTGGCTTCATTTTGCCTAGAATTTTTTTAATAGAAGGAACTAACTTTTTTAAATCGACCATTCGGTTCGTAGGAGCGGCCAAAACAATAATTCCTATTTTAAATTTTCGTGTCGGGTTCTGAAAGGCGAGATTGCGATCTACCGTAATAAATATATCGAATCGACTTTCAAGGAGCGTCATTAGTTCGCCATTTTTCTTCCCCGCCCAGCCTGCTTCGGGAACGGTTGTAACTTGAGAATTAGCAAACTAAGCCTTGAGACTGCGGGGAAGACACTCGTCTAAAATAATTCTCATTCTGATGAGACTTTAGATGAATATTCTTTTCGAATGGACTCGAGAAACTTGACGACCTGACCATGCCTTACGGTAGGAAAATCGTTCAGAAAATCATCTATGGAATCGCCAGCTTCGAGGTACTCCAAAAGGGTTTCGACGGGAACGCGCGTCCCTTCAAATACGGTAGTGCCACCCATTACTGCATCCGATTTTTCCAAGATTCCCTTTGTCATTCAAAATACCTTAGCTCGGCTCCCTCATCTTTGACAAACAATGGGCCCACCTGGACTTGAACCAGGGACCAAGCGGTTATGAGCCGCCTGCTCTAACCAACTGAGCTATGGGCCCGACCAAAAATGGCCTTTAACCGACTCTAAGGCCTTCTACTATCGAATTGCACCTAAAAAGCCTTGAGCTTTTAAGCCAGTCTTACGATAACCTTCTTTATATATAGACGGACGGCACATCGTCCCTATTCGAAAGGAGCGTCGTAGGTGGAAATCTCTCCTGAGGTCTTAAGAAAATCGGTTGAATCGCTACTTAAGCTTCAAGAAATCGACGCCAAACTCTTTCAATACCGACAAGAAAGTTCTGTAGTTCCCGAAGAAATGGTCAAAGCACAGTCGGACTTGTTGGAGATCTCGAAGGTCGTGAAATCTTTGGACCGAGGCTTTAAGGATGTGGATCGCGAACGACGAGCGTTGGAATTGCGATCCCTCACGTTAGCTGAGGACTTAAAGCGCGCTGAAGCGAAGCGGCGCGATTTAAGGAATACGAAAGAAGAATTCTCCGCGAACAAGGAAGTCGACAATTTTCAAAAGCGAGTCGCAGAAACGAAAAAACTTTTGGAAGAAAAAACGGAGATTTCAAAGCAAAAGACTGAAGCGCGTGATGCAAAGCAAAAAGAAAATGATGAGCTTCAGACCAAAGTGAAGCAATTGGAAGAAGCTCGAGCGAAAGGTTTAAGTGACATCACGTCTAAAATTGAAGAACTGCTAAAGCAGCGCGATCAATTTATCTCTCAAGTCGATGATCAAGTATTTTCGCTCTATGAACGTGTTCAAAAAATCCGAAAAGGAAGTGGCGTTGCCCTTGTCAAGGATTCTATCTGTACCGGCTGTTTTGTTTCCCTTCCGCCTCAAACGCGTATGCAGCTCGAGAAGCTTACGGCTCTTATCACTTGTCCAAGTTGCTCAAGAATTTTGTTTCCTCAAAATGAATTGAGCGGTGGTCTCACGTCTAATAACGCAATCGTTGCGGATTCCATCAAAGCGGCGTCGGTTTAACTTCATTTTTTCGACTTTCGACTTCGCACTTGCTTGGCAAAAATCGCTTTAGTAACTTCTGTTTTTAATAAAGGTAAAGGCGGACGATCGCTGCCCATGTTTTTTTCGAAAAGTATGGTGGAGAGGAAAGTCCGGGCACCTGATTCAATAAAACTTGTTCGACAGAAAAGTTTTTTGAATCTGAGCGACCATACAGGTTAATGGCCTGGGTCAGTTGAAAGACTGATACGGAAAGTGGCACAGAGAATACACCGCCGATGGCTTTTCGGTTTTACCGAAGAGATCAGGTAAGGGTGAAAACGTGAGGTAAGAGCTCACGGCTTTTGTAGGTGACTGCAATCGCGCTAAACCCTATGGGGTGCAAGACCAAACATACGTCTGGAGAAGTGCAAACTTCTCCGTGGGAAAGCTCCCCACGTGACTGCTCCGCGGTTGGCAAGTGAGTAGTCTATGATGAAGGTAGGTCGCTTGAGGGACTCGGTAACGGGTCTCCTAGATTAATGATCGTCGCTCTGCGTCAACTCGCAAGGGTTAACGCAGAGAACAGAACCCGGCTTACAGCCTTTACCTTTAACTATTTTCCCAAGCGTGGATCGAGCATGTCTCGTACCGCTGCTCCGAAAAGGGCCAAGCTTAATGTCAGTAAGAAAAGCGCTCCCCCTGGAAATACAGCCAGCCACCAAGCTCTTTGAAAATGTTCGCGGGCCTGATTGAGAAGTTCGCCAAAACTCGCCACATGAATTGGTTCGCCGAATCCAAGGAAGGATAATCCGCCGAGGCCGATGATTGTGGAGGCTAAATCAAAGGGGATGAGCACCAGAATCGGAGTGAGAGAGTTGGGGAGAAGATGTCTAAAAATAATTCGAGAGCGTGAGCTTCCTAAAACTCGGGCCGCTTGGACGAATTCCAGGTTCCTCAATCGGAAAAATTCTGCGCGCGTGTACCTCGCATAAGAAATCCAATTCGAAAAGATCATCACAAAGAAGAGGATGAAATAATTCGAGCCAAAGATGGCGAGAAATGTGAGCTGCAAAAGAAAAATCGGGAAGTTGCTAATCACTTCGATAATTCGGGAGAGGATCATATCAAGTCGACCCGCGAAAAACCCCATGACCGCACCAACCAAAGTGCCAATGATCACTGAGGCGATCATTACAGCGACGGAAAAGAGCAGTGAGTTCTTCGTCGCATGCACCACACGCGCAAAAACATCTCGGCCAATGTAATCGGTGCCAAAGAGATGTGCGGAATCGGGCGCGGCCAAAAATGGAGAGGTGAAAATATCGGCGGATTCGGGACCGAATTTAATCAAAGGCAGCCAATCCTCTGGATTCTTGGAATCGCCCGCGATCCACGGAGCAAAGAGGGCCATAAAGACGAAAAGCGCGAGAAGAATTCCCGAAACTCGTCCCACCCATGAAAGGCGTCTCCACATCGTTAACCTTCGCCCCGTTCGTCAAAGGTAATGCGTGGGTCCACAACGACGTATAAAAAGTCGGCTATAAAAATTCCGAGCAGGACGAGAAAGGACGAAATCGTGAAGTTAGCCATGATGACGGGATAATCGCGATTCAAAAGACCCTCATACGAAAGCAATCCAAGCCCAGGGATGGAAAAAATACGTTCAATGATAATTCCGCCGCCTAAAATTCCAGGGATCATTCCTCCGAGCAGGGTTACCGTGGGAATGAGAGAATTCCGAAATGCATGTTTAAGGAAGGCACTTCGTTCACTCAGACCCTTGGATAGCGCAGTGCGAATGTAGTCTTGTCGCATACAATCGAGAAGGCTCGATCGCTGTTGCTGAGCAATGAAAGCTAACCCGCCTAGGCAATAGCAGAGACCGGGCAGAAAGAAATGGTGCGCGCGGTCCCAAATCTGACCCGCCCAACTCAGTGTCTCGTAATCGTCGGATTTTAAACCATAGATAGGAAAGAGATCGAGAAAGTCTCCGCCTCCGAGAAAGGTGAGCAAAACGAGTGCGACCACGTAAACGGGTGTGGAGTAGAGCGCGATAAGGATCACTGAAACGCAGTAATCTATAAATCTTCCTTGATAGGCGGCGGCGATCATGCCGAGTGGAATCCCTATAAAAAGTGCTACTAAAATAGAAGTCAGCCCAAAGGCGATGGAGACGGGAATTCGCTCTTTGAGCATGTCTAAGACCGGGCGGTGTTCAGCAAAAGATTTTCCAAAATCTAGATGAATTAAATCATTGAGCCAGAGGCCGTAGCGCACGTGAATGGGTTTGTCGAAGTGATAGAGTCTCTTAAGGTTCTCCATTGCCTCTTCGCTTATCGCCGATTGTTCCCCTAGCGCACCGCGATTGTCTCTTTGCATTTTCAGTTCGAGCGGTGAGCCGGGTGTGAGCTGAAGCATCACGAAAGAAATCACCGTGATTCCAAACAGCGTAAATACGAGCAGGACAAGCCTGCGGATGAAATAAGCTCGCAACCGATTTATTCTCCCGGAGTTGAAGTCGTGGCGGCAGCGTCTTTATATTTTTCATGTCCCATCGGAGTAAACCACTGCGAGCTATCCACGCCCAACTTTCCGATTGGAAAGATGCCTTGGAATCGTTTGGAAACCACAAGCAGGCTTGGTCTTTCAAACATAAAAAGATAAGGAGCATCCGCCGAAACGATGCGGCTGAACTCTTGATACAATTTATTTCGCTCATCGCGATCCAAAGTGATTCGCGCTTTTTCTAAGAGCTCATCCACACGAGCGTTCTTGTAGGCGACGCGATTGCTTCCACCTTTCACGGCCTGAGAAGAATGCCAAATTTGATAGGGATCCATATCAAAAGCTGCAGTCCAAGAGATCATCATGGCGTCGAATTTATCTTCATTGATGGCTTTAATATAAACCGACCATTCCAGAGGTCGAATGGTCATATCGATTCCCGCTTGTTTCAAAGACTCGCGGTAAATCAAAGCGATGCGTTCATTTTCCGAGGACC
>DDSI01000014.1 GCA_002343335.1 Bacteriovoracaceae bacterium UBA2394 | reverse complement strand
ACACATGGTCGTAGTCATTGCTGTCGCCGCCATTATGAATTTTAAGTTCGAGGATCTGTCCATTTCTTACATCGAGGTCCAGTGAGACGGGCGTTTGATTGCCTCTAAGGGTCGCGGAGGTATAAATGGATTGACCATCCAAAAGAACTTCTAGAGTCGCTGATCCATTCGCTCCGGATTCGGCATCGATTCCGGCGAGCCCTCGAAGGGTGTCGTAATTTCCGTCTAGTTCAAAAATGAGATTCGCAGGTGCATGCGCTCCGATTCCCTTGGCATAAGAGGTCAAGCCGAACTGAATTTTCTTTCCATCGCCCGCAGCTTGCTCACCATTACTCATGTCGAGCTCGAAAGGGCCCCACTGATTTTCTCCAGAGAAGTCTAAGTCCGAAAGATAGACCCCTCCATCCGTGGGAAGTGGAGCATTGGTGACAGGTCCCGGCGGCGGAGTGACAGGAGGATTCACGGGGGGAGGTTGAGTTCCGTCTAAGTTCCAAAATTGATTCTTTTTGAAGCTCGAAGCCCAACTGAGAGTGGTGAGTCCATTGTTTGAAATGTTGGAGCATTGAGAAGCGTCTGCAATACCATTAGCGGGCGAGGCAAAACCAAAAGCCTCAATCGTATTTTCACAGCGATTGTTGAAGGCCTGGACACCGCGAGAAGTGGTAATACCACCGCAGTCGTTCAAATCCTTCGCCCAGTTTTCGTACACTTTGGTGGCGGCGGATGAGCAGTGACTGCCGGCGGCGTTTCCCGCGATTTCATAAGCCAACACTACGCCTCGCTTTGGATACGCCGTGTTTCCTTCACAATAGTTTCTGTAGACGACCATGTTCGTGGCATTTTCTGGAACAAGAGAATAACAAAAGGCGTGTGAATTCGTGACGCCGGCGTTCAGCTTCGGATTGATATACTGATTGTATTCCACGCGAATATTATTGGCTCTGAGCGTGATATTTCCCTGCAGCTCTACGCCCATCGACGCGCGAACTTGCTCAAAAATATTGTCGATGATGTAAAGGCCTTCCATGGGAGCTTGGAGTTTTAAGCCATAGCCGACATCGGTGATGCGATTACGTTCGAATCGGACGTTCGTTACGTTATAAATCATGGTGACATGGCGAATATTTCTAAAAACAGAATCCTTCACGGTAACATTTCTCAAACCATTTCCAAAAATACCTTGGTGATTGTCGGCTGAGCGATTCAAGTTCACCATTTCAACTTTCGTCCACTGAACCCCGTCGACATTGCCCATGTAGACGCCGTTTCCATCTAAGGTGAAATCACTCATTGTGATTCCCGATCTGTTTTCAATCTTTAACGTGTAGGTGAATCCTGCGGTGCTTGAGTTTTTAATGATTGTCTTTCCCATGCCGTCGCCCTTGATGATGCGATTCGATGGAAGATTGAATCCATCGCCATCGACATTGAAAGTACCCGTCGGGAAGTAAATGGTGTCCCCGTTTGCCGACGCATTCACAGCAGCGTTAAACGCATTCTCATCACTCATTCCGTCATTTGCTTTTGCGCCGTAATTAAGAACTGAAAACGTCGCGGCACTCGAGACGAGCGGACAAAGCACAAAGAAAAAGACGATGATGAGGGTAGAGATCCATTGAAAAGTATTTCGAGACATAAAACTTACTCCTTCCACGCAACTACAACTGAAAGGAGATATTGCACGCGTTATGCCACCCGGGCCGGAGCGCAGTGAATTTGCAAAAACCTACGTCCTTTCAAGGTCTTAGGCCTGTAGTCAAAAAATGCCTCCGGATTGTGTGCAACTGTGTGTGGCGCACGCTCCTTAAGGTGGTTAGAAGCTGCGCGGCAATTGCCGCGCTGCTCCTCTTCGATTTGATGCATTCCCTTTGTTCCAGCCGATGAGTTTCGAATGCCAACCGTTTAAACTGGATGGATGGATTCTTCCGAGCAGGCCCTTCGATTTCATGAGGAAGGGCTAAACGCCTTTCGAGAACAGCGATTTGATGTGGCAGTTGAAAGTTTTCAAAAGGCACTTCGACTTTCCCCTTCCTCGCCTGTGCTCTTATGGAACTTGGGAAATGCCCTCGCCCTGAACGGAAATTGGGATCTTGCAAAAAATCAATGGCTTCGAGCGGTAGACTTGAACCCTGAATTTGGGGACGCCCATTTAAATTTAGGCACGTACTATGCAGAACATCGGGACCATGAACACGCGTTAAAGCATCTAGGGCGCGCGCTCACCTTGATGCCTCAACGCGCGGAAATACAAGCTTCGTTGGGCCACCTTTGCACGAGAATTGGAAAAATTTCAGAAGCCATTGTTTATTTTCAGCGAGCTTATCATTTGGATCCTCAGAAAAGGGAATTTCTTCTCAATTACGGGATCGCTTGCGACAAGGAGGGACAATCCAGTTTAGCCGTGCACGCCTACCACGAAGTTATTCGTTCTTCCAAAGAACTTGAAGTTCAGGCGAGAGTTTTTTGGGGCTTGATGTGTTTGCAGAGAAGGCACTTTCGTGCGGGGTGGGCTCTCGCGGAATCGAGACATGCCATGCAAAATCTTTATCCTAAGGAGCTCGTGCCCTCGCAGCCTTTGGAAAAGGACCTTCGCGGACAGCGATTGTTTATTTTGGATGAACAGGGGCTTGGAGATACTTTGCAGTTCATTCGTTTTGCACCGCTCCTAAAACATCGGGGCGCCGAAGTTCGATTCATTTCCAATGCCGCAATGTCCTCTCTTCTTACGCGTACTCCCGGGCTCGATGCGGTTGATCAAGAAGCGGATGTGCGCCCCACCGATCGAATTATACCAACGATGAGTTTGCCTTATTTTCTTCAACTCCATTCTGAAGAAGATTACCGGATGGATCGACCTTATATTTTTCCACGGCTCGATTGGGTGCAAGAGATGGCGCGACAGCTTGAAGAGTTCAAAGGTCCTCGAAAACTAAACGTCGGTATAGTTTGGAAGGGTAATCCAAATCATCGTTGGGATCATCTTCGTTCAATTTCATTTGAGAATGTGGATCGAGCTTGGATTCAGAATCCAAAATTGAAAGATATAGCGTGGGTGAGCGTTCAATTGGATGAGGGTTCAAGTCAAATGTTTAAAGGAACCTCAAAGGATGGACGACTCTCTCCATCGGAGAGTTTCGAACAAACGGCAGGCCTCATTCAGAATTTAGATGTTCTCATCACGGTGGATACCTCCATGGCTCATTTAGCAGGTGCAATGGGAAAGAGAGTTTGGCTACTTCTCCCTCCTCAGCCTGATTGGCGATGGGGATTGAAAGGCAGTTCGAGCATTTGGTATCCGTCCATGCGCCTTTACAGAGCGCAGCATTTTTTAAAGTGGGACGATGTCTTTCAAAAAGTGACGGAAGACTTGGCAGGGGAGATTAAAGGTGCAGTGTCCGCAGTGTAAAGCAGTCGCCACAACTTCTGCCAAGTTTTGTTCCGAATGTGGGCAACGCCTTTTGGCGGCGCCTAAGCGACGCGAGTCTCAGGAGTTTGAGGATCGCGACACGCAAGTGATGCGACGTCCGGATTTCATCATGGATCCAGGGCAGGTTCCCAATCAAATTCGAAAAAAAATCGACCGCGCCCAGGAAAATCTGGCCGGGGCTCGCCGATTGGTCACGATCCTATTTGCTGATGTGCAAGGATTTACAACTCTGTGTGAAAAATTAGATCCGGAGAGTGTGACGGATTTAATGAACATGTATTTCGGAAAATTGGGCGAGATCGTTTATGAGTTTGAAGGCTACGTCGATAAATTTATGGGGGACGCAGTCATGGCTTTGTTCGGAGCGCCCGTTGCGCACGACAACGATCCTGAATTAGCGCTCCGAGCTGCCATGAAATTTATTTCCGAGATTGATCGTTTGAATGCGGTCTCCGGACATCCGCTCTCCATTCGAATCGGCGTAAATTCCGGTATGGTTATCGCCGGGGGAGTGGGTTCGCAACAGAAGTTTGACTTTACGGTGATGGGAGACGTGGTGAACATTGCGCAACGTCTGCAATCCATTGCTGAACCGAATCAAATTCTTGTCGGAAAATCCGTGCAAGTGGCTTGTCGATCCATTTTTGATTTTGTGGAATTGCATAAGCAGACGCTGAAAGGAAAATCGACGGAAATCGAAGTATTCCGGGTGCATAGCTTCAGGAAGCGGGAATTTGCTGAGCGAGGTGTTCGTGAGCAACAATTGAAGCTCATTGGCCGAGAGGCCGAAATGAATCGTCTGCAGATGGGAATTCAAGCGCTGAAAGATTCGCATCCAAAAGCTCTGCTCATTTGGGGCGATCCTGGAACGGGAAAATCTCGTTTGAAATTAGAGATGCGAGCCCAAGCGCTCAAAGAACGCATTCGGTGGATAGAAGCTCGGGGCTCTGAATTAAAAACTGAGTCTGCTTTCTTTCCGATTCGAGTAATCCTGCAGCAGCTTCTCAAAGATTTTATAGAAATTGATTCAGATTCGAAGCGCCCTCGTTTGGCGTCTATGGAAAGCTTGGGTTTAGATCAAATCTCAAAAGTGTTTCTGGAAGATATTTTGCAGATTCAGGCGATGCCTTCGACCATGGATGCTCATCAGAAAAGAAAGGGCATGTTCCAAACGCTGAGAGCTCTCTTCGAGGCACTTGGGACTCGTTCTCGCTTCATCGCATTCTTAGATGATTTTCATTTTGTGGATCCACCCACTCGGGAGCTATGGACTTTTTTAAGTGAGGGGAGCAAAAACTATTGGCTCATCGCTGCGGCCAGGGACCGTGAACTGGAACGCCTAGACGATTTGCATTTGACCGCATTGAATGATGCGGACTCGATTGAACTTGTGAAAGCACTCCTTCGTTCGGACACCATTCCTCGCGATTTAGAATTGCGAATTCTGGAACGATGTCAGGGAAATCCTCTTTTCATTGAAGAAATGGTGAAATCTCTCTTGGAATCTGGGGCGCTCCGTCGACAGCAAGATCGATGGGAGTTAATCATCACGGATGCCTCTGTTCAGCTGCCCCAGTCGATTCAAGCGATTCTAGGAGCTCGGCTCGACCGCCTTTATCCGTCAGATCGTGAAGTCTTGGAAGTGGCTTCCGTCTTCGGAAGAAACTTTCGAGACGATTTACTTCGTAAAGTTCTTTCCAATCGAGAAGGCATTGATGAATCACTTCAATTTTTGCGCAAGCGCGAACTGATTTTCGAAGTGCAGGTGAATGCTGCCTTCACGGAATATGCCTTCAATCAAATTCTCACACAGCAGGTTGCGTACCAGTCAATTTTGAAAAAGCGTTTGAGAGTTTTGCATCGACGAGTGGCCGAAGTGCTCGAACAGGATGTAAGAGACGGCGTTCGGGAATTGTATTCAGAGGGCGTTCTCGACCTGCTCGCCCATCACTTTACTTTGGCGGAAACGGAGCCTGTGCGCGCCGCCTTCTACTGGAGGCGCCTGGCAGAGATGAATCGCCGACAAACATCCCTCTATCAGGCAAGAGCATCTCTCGAACGCGGTCTGTCAACTCTTCAAGATCGAACGGATGAAGCGAGTGCCAAAATTCGTTTCGAACTCAAGATAGATTTGTCGGAAATGGGAATTCTCTCCGGAGAATTTTCCCTCGCTGAGTCCCACCTTCTGGATCTGAAGAAAATGGGCATCCTTTCGCAAGACGAAAGAATTACATTGGGCACGAAGCTGAGCGATCTCTATCGAAAGATGGGAAAGCATGCCGAAGCGGAGGCAGAGGTCTTCGCGATTAGCGAGAGTGATCAGTTGTCAGCTGCGGAGCAAGTGCGAGCTCATTTTTATCGAGCCCGCGGTCAGGTGCATCGACAGGCTCAGCGGTGGAATGAGGCGTTGGCTGATTTTCAAAATAGTATGAAACTCGCTCAGATGGGAAAGCACTCTCATCTCTTAACTGAAGTTTTGAATGACATCGGAGCAACGCTCATTCAAGCAGGACAGTTGCCGTCGGCTCGCACCGGACTTACGAAGGCTATTGAAGGCGCGCAACTCATCAAAGATAAACTACTAGAAATTCGAGCGCTTCTTAATTTGGGAGCTTTGGAGCTTCTGGAAGGAAAATCTGAGGAAGCATTAAGGGTGTTTGAAAGGGTAAATACCTACGCTAGGGAGCTCGGCGATTTGCCCGATCAAGTGATGGCGCTGCATAACCAAGGTTTGGCCGCGATTCAAATCCAGCGCTGGGATACCGCCGAAAACTCTCTCACGGAATGTCGAGAACTCGCTAGCCGCTTGTCGATGTCGAAGGAATTAAATTCTTCCGAAGAGCTTTTAAAAAGCATCAAGAAGTAGAGAGAGAGATCTTACTCATCAAGTTTTGATATTGTTCCGATCCGATTCCCGTTTCCTCCAAGTTCATTTCGGTTTGGACCGAGGATTTAAAAATCCCCAAACGGTCATTAATTTCGGAAAGGTCCATAATCTTTGCTTGATCCAGTTTTTTACCATCCTTATCGACGAGGAGCCGAATCTTTGGTCGGAAGGTTTGACTTAAATCATGGCTCACGGAAGCGACTTGGCCGATTTCTCCCGTGCTCAATCGCACAAAACTTCCTAGAGGATAAGCGCCTAGCCAATTGACGAACAACTTCGTTAAACTGGGATCACAACCGAGATCAGGTTGAAGCAATTTCTGAAGAGCTTCCGAAGGCGTGAGTGATTTTCGACGGCGATCGGGAACAATCATTCGGATGTAGAGAATCGCGATTCGAAGCATACGAGAAAAGAAATGCTGATAAAATTTTTGGTCTCCCGATTGATATACGCCCTGCTCTCCGAAAGGAGTAAGAAATTCCGACAGAGCTAAAATTTGAAGATCGGTCAGGGGCCATACTTTCTGATAGTTTTCTATATTTTGCAGAAGAATACTTAGACGCTGCGCTCTTTCAAGTTGCGACGGGTCTAATCCATCCGGCATGTTGACGAACGCAAAAGGATGCGCCAACCCGCAGGCCGCTAACTCAGTCACGGCGAAAGGAGGGAGACCCAAAGTTTTTCCCCAAAGGTGAAGCAAGAATGTAGAAAGTACCGCGAGGTGAGCCGCCGGCGTGTCCGAGCTATTCATGCTGAGGCGGCAAAATGTCTGAAGAAGATCCTCCTCGGAAATTGTATTTAGATCATAGAGAATGGCCTCCATTTGGACGGCATTTTCCATGATTTGAGATTCATGGGTCTTCGTAAAACAGCTCTTTGAAAAATGCAGTAGCTGTCTATACATGGCCTCGGTGAGTGACGCACTTTCTTCGGCAGTGGTACCGTCCGCCCAATTTAAAGTTCGAATCTCGAAGCCGTCGAGGCCGCGCGCTCGCATTTCTTCGGAAATCTTGGTGGGCCCATCGGTTCGCTGAACCTTTTGAATGATCCATAGATAGGCGTGCAGATCTTCGAAGTTGGTTGTTGCTGGGATTTGAAAGCCATTGATTCCACGTCTTCGTAAAAAACGAATGAGGCCCTGCAATTTTCGGATGATCTTGGGCTTTGGACGAATTCGTTTTTCATTGATAAAAAACTGTTCGCCTTTGAGTTGCAATTCCAAGTTCGAAACGCCTTGAGCCGTCGCCCAGTCTTGAACGGTTCGGTGAAGAAGCTTAAGGGGTTGTTCAAAAATGGCATTACCTGCTTCGTGTAATTCGGCAGTCCGGATGAACGTATAGAGGGTCTGCAGAAAATCCGCGCCCAAAACCTGCTTTGACAACAGGTTACCAGTTTCAGGAATTTCTGTTTTTTGTTCCGCGGGGTTCATTTGCATTTCCTATGAGAATTAATTGTGAGCGGAGGCTGCCTGACTGCATGGGAGTCTTAGCTTCGCGAAGGCACATCGCCTTAAATTCAGCATTGGTACGTGTAGAGCTATTTTCCATGAACGTGATGAGTATAAGTTCGCGGAGGTCGGTATATTTTGGCCAGAGCCAAAATCTTCGAGCTGAAATGAGCGTATCAAAAATTCTCCATGCTTCGAGAGCGAAATAGTGAAGAGCTAAACGCAGCCAAGACAGATGCAATTTTCCGGCGAGGGCTCGNNGTTGAGATTCGATTGCCTTTTGCAGAAAGGGTTTCCAACAGTCTCTGGGGGGATGCTCAATCAAAGATTGAAGCCAATTCTCTCGACTTTCATCGGCAATCTTTCCGTAGAGATCCAGAGCCTGAGGAAGTTCATAATCTAGATTGATCATATAATGGCACGCTTGTTGCTGAATTTTTTGCGACGGACTCTTCACAAGCCGTTTAATAAATTCATATTTTCCAGGCCATTGCAGGCGTCGAAAGAGGGGGAGGATAAAGAGCAAACGCTCTTCGCCCCAGCCAAACATTAGACTTTCATGAGTTAAATCGCGCTCAAAAAATATTTTCAGAAACTCGACCATGTTCGTTGTGTCATTTCTCTCTAAATAGAAATCAATGATCGCTGGGAATTGTTTGGGATCGATATAAGGCAAAAGCTTGCGCGTAGTTTTAGCGCGCTCCTCATCTTTTAAAGAACTAATCAAGCGCTTCTCATTCGCCGGTTGCCGAAGAGTTTGCGTGATGATTCTCTCCAATTCAGTTCCAAGAGCCGTTAACGGCGCAGTGTTTTTCAGCTGTTTGATGGAATCAATCAGAAGGAGAATCAATCCGGGCTGAAATCGACCGACGATCCCTTGCGTAATTTTTTTTAGAAGTTGTTCCGACTGAGCCCGAGCTCCCGCAAATTGTGATTGAGGGGAAAGCGACAGGAGCTGAGAAAGGGCAATGTGAAGCAAGTTAAACTCAATATGGTTTTGATCGAAGAAACTAAGTTCTTCGCTCAAGCATTCGAGCTCTTCAGAATCAATTTGAAGTTCAGCAGGAATTTCAGGATCCAAACCCATCGACTGCATTTGATGCTTGATGCGTCCCATGGCTTTCTCGGCCGGCGTTGAACGCTTCAGCGCTTCGCTTCGCTGGACCTTTTCCCCATCGGGCGTTTCCCATTCATGATCTCGTTGGTGCCAATTGGGAGAGGGCTCCTTTGTTTGCACAGCTTCTTTTTTGGGAGCGCGACGTTGAGCATCCGCTTCCAAATCGAGCAGTGCTNNATTGTAGACTTTCGTTCGGATATTTCGAGAGGGGCTTCTCCAAAGAACAGAAGCTAAATCTTTATTGCTCGTACCTTCATCGAAAGCTTTTAACGTTTGACGGATGAGTTCGGACCATTCCTTTATATCCAGCGCTACGACGTCGCGAAGCACGATGAGAGACTGAATGCCCTCGCTATAAAGCGAGTAAACTAAGCTGGCTTCAGGTTTTTCAGTTCGATAGACCACGCGTTTATCGGCATGGGCTTCTAGCATTTGAATTTCATAGGCAATGCGACGAATGTAGGCGTTCGAATTTCGAAGCTCGCCTTCAAGCGTTCGATCGATGTGTCGTTCATGAACTTCAAGCGGCTTGATCTCTTGGCCTTCATAATAGCCCAATACTTTGTAGAATTTCTCAAAGTCTCGATATACCGATACCTCAGCGATGTTCCCCTTCGCCATCGATCTATTCTATCTATAAATAGGATGTCGGCAGAAGAAGTCTTTGCTTGTGGAAGTGCCTATCTTTGTGCAAAGCCAAAGTCATGCGGACGGGCGGTGCAGCGTGTGACAGCTCAAATTCAGTGCAAGACACCTACGCGATCGTGAGTTTTCGGTGGAAACAGCCATCCTCCGTAGCTAGCGACGAACTGGGAAAGCACCTCCATGCGTCATCTCGAAGGTATGGGTTTTTAGGAATGGAAGAAATTCTTTCTCCGCAGCCGTTAAGGATTTTGGAGAAGGGGGACGGATCCGATGAGGCTAGGCGCAACGAAACTGCCGAGTCTTATCGCATTTATTTTTCCAATTTTGAGGGTGCGAAGGCTTGGCTAAATGAAGGAGCAGATAGCGGGAGGGCGATGATGGACGTTTCAATTGAAGTTGCTCGCAACCAAGATTGGGATGCGAAGTGGAGGGAGTCTTATAAGGGTGCCGACGTGGAACCTTTTTGGAAAATTCGACCCGTTTGGGAACGGGAAAACACACAGGCCGTAAATCCACAAAAGACGATCTGGCTCAATCCCTCCTCAGGGTTTGGTGCTGGCACGCACCCAACGACGCAATTGTGCTTAGAAACTATTGGTCGTCTCAAGCTTCCAAAGGATTTTTGGGCATTGGATTTTGGCGCGGGGTCTGGAATTCTATCTGTCGCGCTGGCGAAGCAGGGGGCGCGAGTGGATGCTGTGGAAATCGATCGAGATGCATTGGAATGTGCCCGGGAG
>DDSI01000041.1 GCA_002343335.1 Bacteriovoracaceae bacterium UBA2394 | reverse complement strand
GAACTTGCTCGATGGTTCCTTCACCACGACCGATCTTCAAGTCGGGATTCGAAAGGGTGAAACAATTTCGTTCAACATCGGGGATGCGCGAGCCGTAAACCTTGGAGCTTTGGCTTCTCGATCGGGAGCTCAAAATGCTTTGACGGCTGCCAGTTCGAGCTTGGTCATCAACGGAGTTTCAATTGCTCCTGGGACTTCTTTGAGCGATACGCTTTCATCCGCAGGAAATGCTTATTCTGCAATTTCAGTTTCGGAAGCGATCAATGCGAAAGCCGGACAAACCGGAGTGACTGCGGATATTCAAAGTTCCGTGGCTCGTATCGTGAATCCACTCAGCTTCTCGACTTGGACAGGTTCGGGAACTTTAGCGGGCGATACTTTCAAAATTAACAATGTGCAAGTGACGGGAACGGGAATCACCAGTACGAACTCCTTCATCGAAGCGGTGAACGGTGTGGCTTCTTTGTCGGGTGTGAAAGCTCGACTCTCCGCGGGCACGACCAACGTCATTGAATTCTTCACCTTGGACGGAAGAAATATTCAAATCGCCATGTCAGGGTATTCCGATGCTGGAGCAGCTGGATCTTTCGCCCAAGTATTTTTTGGAACCATGACGACGACATTCTCCGCAGGTGGTGCTGCCTCCTTCTCGGGCGGCCAACTCATGCTGACTGCGGCGGTATCCGTAGTCTATACAAGCTTAACCGCGGGATTCAGTGCGACTCTCACTGGCGCAGTTCGCTTGCGATCTTCTTCAGCGATCACGATCGCCGGGTCCACGAACGCTTCTGCCGCGATTGGGATCTCGGGCATGGCTTCAGGAAACGTTACCATCGCCGTCGATAAGACGAACAACTTGAGCACCATCAGCATTGGTACCCAAGGTGCAGCTTCGGATGCACTTAGCGTCTTGGATGCGACCCTTGCATCTCTGAACGCTTTGCGATCCAGCCTGGGAGCTACGCAATCTCGTCTTGATTCCGCGATGAACAGCTTAGGAATTACGCTTGAAAACATTTCTGCAGCGCGTTCACAAATTCGTGACGCGGATGTGGCAACTGAAACTGCCGAACTCACCAGAGCGCAAATCTTGCAACAAGCAGGGGTTGCGGTGCTAGGACAAGCGAATACCTCAGCTCAAGCAGCACTCAGTCTGCTTCAGTTCTAAGAAAAATCGGCCGATGAGATATCAGGGAGTCACGGCTCCCTGACTCAGAGCCCCATAGTTTGAGCGGAGTTATTCGATCATGAACGGTATAGGAAATATTCCACGAGCAAATAATGTGATTCGACGTTACCGTCGGCACTCACTTTCTCAGAAAGATGAGCGAGCGCTTCACGGGGTGGAGCTTCCAAGTGCGGTAGATTCGATGATGCAGGTTCATGAAGAATCTCCGACGCTGCGTCAAATGGCTGAAAAATTCGACGAAAACAAAGGCGAACAGCCTGTAGCTCGCATGCCAAAGTTCGAAACGAATTCCGAAACAGGCGATCTCGAAATGAAACTACTCAACGTTTCTTCGGGAGATGTCGAGGGCTATCTGACTTCTGAGGAGTTGGCCAAAGTGGCGGAGCACGCGAGTGCAGAAAATGAGCCTGGGGCGGAGCTCAAGAGTCGTTTGTTAGATATCAAAGTTTGATGCATAGGAGTCAAAGCGATTTGACGCGTAGGTTTGTAATAAGATGGAAGCTGCATACGAACATCATCAGCAACGTCATGTTGACCGAAGAAGGAGCTCGGAGATGAGTAGTAATTTCAGCATTCCAGGAATTGGTAGCGGTATCGATTGGAGTCAATACGTCTCCGCGATGGTCGCCGCCGAACAACAAGGTATCGCGCGCACTCTTGGCCGACGACAAGCCAAAGTCAGCGCCGAACAAGCCGCGATCGGAAATATCAAGGGCATCATGGAATCCTTGAAGTCGGTGGTGAACGGCTTCGAATATGCCAAAGATTTTAAAACCAAGGTCGTGAGTTCGACGTCTGACACGTCGATTTCGGGTACAGCGACCACGACGGCGATTGATCAATCGTTCCGAGTGACGGTCAATCAACTTGCAACGAACGAAGTTTTCCAAGCGCAGTTTAGTGGCGTAACGAATTCTGTAACGGCTACGGATCAACCGCTCGTCATCACGATTCGTGGGACCCCAAGAACGTTGAACGTTCCTGCTGGAACAACACTTTCGGGATTGGCTGATTTGATTAATCAACAAGGTTGGGGAATTTCCGCAACGGTTTACGACAGCGGTGCAGGTGGAGCGACTCCGGCTCGTCTTTCGATCACGGACAACTCTACGGGAAAAGCAGATCCCAATCAGACACCAGGAGCCTACAATTTGTCCTTCAATTCCTCGCTTACGTCGTTAGCGACGGGTGCATTTACGGCTTTGATTGAAGGCGTCGATTCTCAGATTTGGATCAATGGAGTATCTGCTAATCCCATCTATCGAGATGGAAACACAGTATCGGATATTTTTCCGGGAATCTCTTTGAATTTAAAAGGCACCGTGACGGATGCATCGATCACGGTCACTTCGAGTAGTGCTCAGGCGTCGCAAAAAATTACGGGCTTCATCGAGCAATACAACCAAATCGTGGGCACGCTTCGACAAGCGATTGCTTACAATTTGAATGAAACAGAGCAAAGCAATCCTACGGCGGGTAATGCAACACTTCGATCTGTGCTGGAGCAATTGAGCTCGGGTGCTACAGGTTCCGTGAATTCCTTGCCCCCTGACATTGAGATTCGATCCTTGGCTGACATTGGTGTGACAAGCCAATTCGACGCCAACAACACCGCTGTAAACGGGCAGTTGGAATTTGACGAAACGGTATTCAATGGAAAATTAAATGCGAACTACGAAGACATGGTGCTTTTCTTTGAAGGAAAAAAGAAAGCCACGGGTGAAGTGATTTATGAAGGCTTTGGACAAAAAGTATCGAATATCATCGAAAGCTTTTTGAACTCCAAAGATGGATCGCTCACGACCAAAATGAAAAGTTTAGGGGAAGAATCAGAACGTCTGGATAAGGAGATTCAGGAGAAATTGAAGCGCCTTGAGACGAAGGAAACTATGCTCAAGGATAAATTCGCTCGATTAGAAGGAACTCTTTCGAAGTTGAGTGGCCAACAGAGCTCTTTGAATTCTGCACTGAGTGCAATTCAAATGAACTCCCAAGCCATCGCCAACACGAAGAAGTAACGACTGATTGGGTGAACGACGCGAGAGAAAGGTGATCGTATGGTAACTTCCGGCGGCGGATTTAAGAAAAATAAATCCATTAACCCGTACCAGAAGACAGCAATCCAGACCTCCAGCAAAGAAGAGCTGGTGCTGATGCTTTACAATGGCGCAATCAAGTACACGACCAATGCCATTGGATTCTTGGAAAAGAAAAATATCCCAGATGCTTCGAAGAACATCTGTCGCGCGCAGGCGATTATCGTTGAACTTCTGAATTCGCTCAATTTCGAAGTAGGCGGAGAGATTGCCAAGAATTTGGAATACCTATACTCCGTGATGGTCGACAATTTGACCGTGGCAAACTTCGAGCATGTTGTGGAACCGCTTCAATTAAATTTGAAGATCCTCGATAAACTTCGCATGGCCTGGGAAGGCGTCCTTCAGCAATTGAAAGAAGGAAAGCTAAACCAAGGCAACAGCGCCGCAAAATCCGTTCCTCCAGGAACCGGCGAAATCAAATAATTTTAATTAGGGACAGTATACGTA
>DDSI01000009.1 GCA_002343335.1 Bacteriovoracaceae bacterium UBA2394 | reverse complement strand
CCCTCGATCTCAGGCTGCAGAAGATCATGGAAGAAGAGCTAAGTACGGTCCTTCGAGAGAAGGATGCACTCTCCGCGCAAGGTCTCATGATGGATCCTAAGACGGGAGAGATTCTCGCGATGGCCTCTCTGGACGGGCGTCGTATGGGGAAAGTGCCCTTTCGAAACCGACTGGTTTCTGATGTTTATGAGCCGGGTTCCACGTTCAAAATCATTTTGGCCGCTGCCGGCATCAAACATTTAAAAATGAATGCGAACTCGCAGATCTTCGGTGAGCAAGGAAGCTTTCGAGTCGGCAATCATACGATCAAAGAATATCATTCGAAGAAATTTGGTTGGCTGTCTCTGCAGGAGCTTTTGGAAATTTCATCCAACGTAGCCGCTGCGAAAATTGGATTGAAGTTGGGAGCGTCGACCTTCGCCTCCTTTATCGAAGATTTGGGATTTGGTTCGCGAACCAATATTGATTTGCCCGGCGAAGAGCAGGGGCTCGTGCGTCCTGCCTCGAGTTGGAAGCCCATCGAGCTGGCCAATATTAGTTTCGGGCAGGGAATTGCTGTCACTCCACTTCAAATGACCCGAGCTATCGCAGCCGTGGCAAATGGAGGATATCTCGTCGAGCCTTACGTGGTGTCGCGCGTGATTTCGCCTCGCACCACCAAGGCGGAGCCCGAGATGATTTGGGAGCATCAAGTCGATCGGAAAGAAGTTCTAAGTCCGTCGGTGGCTAAAGCGCTTACGGACATGTTGATTCACGTGACGGAAAAGGGATCGACCGGAGTAGAAGCTGCCATTGAAGGCTATCGCGTTGCCGGAAAAACGGGGACGTCTCAAAAATTGGTGGAAAAGACGACTCCGAAAGGTCGCGTGATCAAAACCTATTCCGCAGACCATTCCATCGTAAGCTTTGTGGGATTTGTTCCGGCCTATGACCCCGCTTTTGTCCTTTTGGTGATGTACGATGACCCTGTCGGTCGAAGCTCGGGAGGTAATACCGCCGCTCCGTCTTTCCGCCGCATTGCCAGTCGAAGTATTGCCGTCATGGGTATCGCTCCCGATCCTCATCGAAAGAATGTGGATGAAATTACAAAGCTTCCGCCCATGGCAAAGGATGAATCGAAAGGGCACGAGAAGGTATCGGGATTTGTCGGGAAAAGTTTTCAGGACGTGCTTCAATTGGTTCGGCAGATGGAGCCAGATCAGCGGGCAAAAGTCGAGCTGATTGGCTTTGGAGTTGCGGTCCGAGAAGAACTCGATGAGGATCAACGCTTGAAGATTTACTTCAAATGAGTGTTTGATGATGTTGCGTGTTCTCCGTTGCCCCATTTTTGAAGGACCTTCAGAGCCATAATCTTTTCCTAGAAGGCACTCTTCCCGAAAACTTTACCGGCTTGACGTCGGATTCGCGTTCTCTCGAGGAATCAGGAACGAAATGGATTTTCTTTGCGCGTCGAGGAGTGGCGAAAGATGGGCATGAATTCTTAAATGGCATCGCCCGTCATCCTCATGTGGTCGGTTTCGTCGTGGAAAAAAAACCCGATGGTTTTGCGCCCCAGGTTCCGGTGCTGGTGGTGAGAGATGCCACGGCGACAATGGCCATCGCTTGCAAAATGCTTAACGGCGATCCTACCTCGAGTGCGTTTTGTGCGGCGGTCACGGGCACGAATGGAAAGACGACTTCGACATTTCTCATTCAAAGTTTATTGAAGACTTTTGAGCGTCGACCGGCTCGCTTGGGAACAATTGAAGTCCAATTTGAGGATTTTTCCATCCCTTCAAATTTGACCACGCCCGACTTTTCCTTTTTGCAGTCGACGTTTGAGACTTTACGGAAGAAGGGCGCGAATGCCTTTGTGTTTGAGGCGAGCTCTCATGCGCTCGATCAAAGGCGATTGCTTGGAATCGAACTTGATGCTGCGATTTTTACAAATCTCACCCAAGATCACTTGGACTATCATCGCACGATGGAGAGCTATTATCTCGCGAAGAAGAAATTGTTTTCTGAACTTTTGGGCGCAAGTGCAAAACCCATTCGGCATGCCATCGTCCCTCTGGATGGCACATACGGCTCGAGACTTTTTACGGAAATCGAAAGCGATTCACGATTGAAGGTTTCCACGTGGGGGTATTCAGGAAAACAGGGAACCTCGGAAAGCAGAAATCATCTGCAAGTGGACTCGTGGAAGAGTGAATTATCCGGGTCCTCCATGGTCGTCACAGGGATGGGTTTGAAGTCGCAAGAGTTTCGAACAAGTCTTGTTGGCAGGCACAATGTGGATAACGTCATGGGGATTGTGACGCTTGGCGTGTCGATGGGGATGTCAGCTAAGGCTATTCAACAGTCGCTTGATACTTGTCCGCCGGTTTCCGGACGGTTGGAGCGCGTAACGGCGAGCAAAGGATTCATTTTCGTAGATTATGCGCACACACCGGATGCACTGGAAAATATTCTGCAGACGCTACGACCGTTGACCGGTGGAAAGCTTCGCGTGGTTTTTGGTTGTGGTGGCGATCGCGATAAGACGAAGCGTTCGAAAATGGGTTCGATTGCGGAACTTTACGCTGACGAAGTTGTTGTGACATCGGATAACCCCCGAACCGAAGATCCGGAGCTCATCATTCAAGAGATTTTATCGGGCATTCAGCGAATTAAGCCCGTCCATGTAGAAGTGCAGCGAAGAGAGGGAATTCGTCGCGGGCTGCAAAATTTAGGAGCGAAAGATGTCCTCGTGATTGCCGGCAAGGGGCACGAGGACTATCAAATTATCGGCACTCAAAAATTCCCTTTTGATGATCGAAAAATCGCCTTGGAAATTTTAAAAGAGATGGGAAACTAACAGCGAGGGTTGATGTTTTATTATTTAGTCCAAAATCTTTTTCCGGAATCCATTTTTTCAAATCTTCTGCGCTATATCACAGCGCGCGCTCTCTTTGCGGCGATCATTTCTTTTGTCTTCGTGATTTGGTACATGCCAAAGCTAATCCGAGGTCTGCAGAATCGAGCGGTTCGTCAAATCGTGCGCGACGATGGACCCAAGAGTCACCTGGCGAAAGCGGGCACGCCGACCATGGGTGGGCTTTTGATGTTAATGGGGATTGCTGGTTCGATTTTGTTTTTTTGCCGGTGGGACGTGCCTCAAGTGTGGCTCGCATTGTTTTGCCTTTTGAGCTTTGGCGCCGTCGGCTTCGTGGACGATTGGTTAAAGCTTACGAAGAAGAATACCAAGGGAGTGAGTTTTCGCTGGAAGATGATCACTCTCGGGGGAGCTTCGTTATTCGCGGCTTACCTTATGTTGCACTTGGATTTGATTCGACCGGAAATCACCATTCCTTTTTTCAAATCCGCCTCAGCGAGTATTGGTCTCTGGTTTTATCTTTGGGCCTTTTTGGTGATGAATGGAACTTCCAATGCTGTAAATCTAACAGACGGTTTGGATGGTTTGGCGATCGTTCCCATTATGACCACAGCATTTGTGCTCCTGATTACTTCTTATGTGACCGGACATGCCGTCTTTTCCACCTATCTTCAGTACGAACATATCGTGGGCGCCGGTGAGTTGACGGTCGTGATGGCTTCTATGATCGGAGTGGGGCTCGGCTTCCTTTGGTACAATGCGCATCCTGCGTCCGTCTTTATGGGAGATGTCGGATCGCTGGGGCTTGGTGGGCTCTTAGGGGGAGTGGCTCTCATGACCAAAAAGGAACTTGTTCTCATGCTTGCGGGATTTCTTTTCGTCATTGAAGCCGTCTCGGTCATGTTACAAGTGGGCTCGTTTAAATTGCGTGGAAAAAGAATTTTCAAGATGGCTCCGCTTCATCATCACTTTGAGCTTTCGGGCTGGCCTGAATCGAAGGTGATTGTTCGATTCTGGATTCTGTCCATCTTGTTTGCGCTGCTTGCGCTAAGCACTTTGAAAATTCGCTAAATGGAATCGCATTTTTTCGCTGATTTTCGACCCATGATGAAGGCTTACTTTGCGGGCGTGCCGGTGTTCTTCAGACCTTTTTGGATGGTCTACGGTTTTTTGGCGGCGGTCATTATTCTCACCTATTTTCGAATTTGTACATTCACCTGTAAATTGCGAATCGAAGGCGTTGAATTTTTGACCATGTATCCCGCTGTGATTCGAGCCCAATGGCATCAAACATTTATGGGAAGCATGCTCTTTCGAGCGTCATACCGAAGAGACGTTTGGATCAATCATCCCCTCACTTACATGATTCCCTGGTACTTCATCGCAAAAATGGTGGGTATCCATCGCATGATTCCTGGTTCTACCGGACATTCGGGTCGAGAGGCGGCTGAGGCCCTAGTCGAAGAATTGAAAAGAGGAACTGTATCTACAAACATAACGCCCGATGGACCTGGGGGACCTTCGCGCGTGCTAAAAAAGGGCGTGCTGCATATTGCGGAGCAATCCGGTCTTCCCATTCTACCCATCCGAATCACCATGACGAATGGACTTGTCACCCCCTCTTGGGATCAAAAAATTTTACCGCTACCTTTTGTGACAAGCGTACTCATCCAATTTCAAAAGCCCATCTTTGTCACGGCCGACAATCGCACGGAAATGGAAGCCCATATCCAACACGCCCTCGGCTAAATTGGGGACAGTATACGAATTTCNNGAAATTCGTATACTGTCCCCAATTATCAATCAGGACTCAGGGTTTCAAATATTTTTCGTGGAGGAGGGCCTGAGCTTCCGCGACTTGTTCAGGCGGGCATTTGACGGACCAACAACGCATGGCCAAACTTCCGGGGGCCATTTGTGTATCGTAATGAGCTGAGATTCCTTCTGTCTGGAGGAGAAGCATTGCTTTCACCATGAAATCTTCGGAGTATCCATCGAGAGCGTTGAAGGTCATGACATGGACCATGGGCGTTCGATCCTCTTTGACGGTGCGTTCTGCTTCCGCCAAAGCTTTGGGATCCATCACGACATTTTTTGAACCTGAGGATCTTCGACGGAAATTTTTTCCGGCTTTAGAAAAAGGAATCATGAATAAGAATCCCAAAATCACGAGCGCGAGGCCGTATCCAATTCCTTGCATATAATGGGCTGCTTTAAACAAAAACGAGATGCTTTGCAAAGCGCCGTCGAAGCCATGGCCCGAAAGGGCCTAGAAGCCCCTCCGGAGGCGCTGCGGCATGAGAAATGATTCGGTCGACTGCCCAATTTTGGTTATTCTAACCCCATGCTATCCGTGACCCCCATCGTCGCCAGCGAACCCAATTTTGAAATTTATAATGAACTCGAACGCCGAACCTTAAGGGCCTTTTTTGAGCCTTTAGGAATGGGAGAGAAGCTCACTTGGATTGAATATCGCGAACACTATGGTTTGGCGGAACTCCCTCATGCGGGAGCGGAGTTGTTGGGAGGCGATCACGCCGAGGCCTACTTGGTGGGCTATCGATGGGAGGGTGGCTACCTGCCTCTTTCGATTTTGTTTTTACGCCTCAAGCCCGATGTGAAGTTTGGAGTCATTTCTTTAGTCGCGCCTTCACTCCTTTCCAATCCCAAACTCAAAACGGAAATCGAGGAAAAGGTCATGAAGTTCTTCAATGAGAATGCGGAAGATCTTTTTCACACGGTAGGTTGGGAAAAATTTGAGGTCACCGGAATGTTGGACCGCCCATTGTATTGGCGCGAAAAACCGGACCAAACATTCGTCTCTAAGTGGCTGTTGGAAAACAATCGGCCCACCAGTTTTCTGCCAGTCCTGCCGACGGTGTATCCCTACAACAATCCCTATTCGTTGGAGCTGCTCGAGCAGATCGAACGCTATGCCAAGAAAGGAATGAAGACATTAGTTCTTGGGTGTGGGTCGGGTTTGGATGCGTCTCTTCTTTCTCTCCGCACACAAACTCAAGTGGATGCAATCGATATCAATCCCTTAGCAATTGCGAATACCCGATTGATTGCTGAACTTCTTGGAACGTCAGATCGTGTAAAGACTTGGGTGAGTAATGGATTTGAAAAAATTTCCGGTCGATACGATTTAATTGTCTTCGATGCGCCACTCGCAGTGACGGAAAATCGCCCCGACGATCTCAATCGATTTGATCATGGCGGAAAGCTCCTGAAATCTGTTCTAGGCGATCTTCCAAAATATTTCGCCGATGCTTCAAGTCGGATGTACCTCATGTCGCGCCCTGAGATCGACAGCTACATGCCCTCTGCCTTGAAATCGGAGATCTTGAAAGCTTTCACGGCAGGAACTAATTTGGGCATTCATCAAATCATGCTAAGACCGTCCTGAAGTGAAACCCCTCTTTTTGGGCCTCGGGAAAGTTAATACCGCCATTGCAAATCATTTTGCGAATGAAAAAGTCGCGCTTGTCGAAGAGGCGGACGCTGTTTCGA
>DDSI01000216.1 GCA_002343335.1 Bacteriovoracaceae bacterium UBA2394 | reverse complement strand
GTCCCAGAAGCAGCTCGAATACAAATTTCTGTCCGTCCTTATCGATCACGCCATCATTGTTGGAATCTTTCCATCCCGCTTCGGTAAGCAACGTCTTTGCCTTTTCGACGTCATACAAGATGGGCTGCAGCGTCGGATCTGATTTCGGAGAATTTCTAGGCGCATCTCCCACAGCCAATTTTCGCATCCCACCAAAAATCTTTTTATTAATTTCATCGCGTGGCATGAGATGCGCGAGAGCGATGCGCACCTTTGTATCCATAAATTTCGGACGTTTTCCATTCCAGCCAATGTAGGAATAGCCGTTGCCGTCCATGGTCTCGTAGGTGAGCTTATGAAATTTCTTATCGATCTGCGGATCGCTTAGATCGTTCATCCACTGAGCTGGCGTGGGCTCCATACCGTCGATTTCGCCTTTCTTTAACGCCATCAGAGCCACATTGGGTTCGGTGATAATTCGAAAGACGATGCGATTGTAATTGTAACGATCCTTCCAAAGAGGATCTTTCGTGCCCCACCAATCGGTCCAGCGCTGAAGTTCGATCGTTCGACCATTCTCCCACTTTGAAAGCAGATAGGGGCCACTTCCTACGGGTTGGCGGTTGGCCTCAAGCGTATTGAAGTCACCTTTGCCATACACATGTTTCGGCATGATATCCCGAAGCCCAAGCATGATGAGGTTTCGGTAGTAGACGGATTTCATTTTGAAGCGGACGTGATCCGACTTCATTACTTCTACCTGGTCGAGCGAGGCATAATAATTTTGAAGGTGGGCAGCGTCGACTTTAGGATCGCGAGTGATGTCGAACGAAAATTTTACGTCTTCGGCAGTAATCGGTTTGCCATCGTGAAACTTCAAATCCTTCTTTAGGTAAAAATCGTAGATGAGTCCGTCTTTGGAAACTTCCCACTTTTCTGCCAGGCGCCCTTCGGGCTCGGCAGTGTCGGATCGAAAGCTGATGAGAGAATCAAAAAGATAGCTGACGATTTCCGAGCTCGACGCGTCTGTCTTTAAAACGGGATTGAGGGTGACGGGGTTTGCGCTCAGCCATAGAAAGGTCCAGTCGTTTTTTACCGGCTTCAAATCGGCAGAATTTACAATTTCATTCCCGCCGTCTTGATTTGACCGTTTTTTGCAGGCCGTAGATTGAAAACTAAGAGAAATGGCCGCCAGAAGAAAAACCAGAGAACGGGTTGGGTTTGTCATGCCCCCAGTTTAGCGCCCGCTCTCACCTTCACAAAGAAAAGAAGAATAATGCCCAGAAGGAACAATACGCCCAACGAGAGGATCGAAAGGCGAGGATTGCCCGTTGCATCACGAACGAATCCAAACAAAAGGGGACCCATGATGGAGGTCATCTTTCCCGATAAGGCGAAAAAACTAAAAAACTCGCCTTGGCGGCGGCGCGGAATCATCGACGCAAAAATGGACCGGGAAAGAGACTGCGACACACCGAGAACGAGTGCCACGAGCACGCCGAGAATCCAAAACTCGGACGGGTTCGTCATGCGGTAGGCAAAAAAGACGATTACAAACCAGAAACACAGCGAACACATGAGTACGCGTTTGGCGCCGAATTTTTTCTCGAGAGGATCCATCAGTAACGTGAAGGGAAGGCCAAGAAATTGAATCATGAGCAATGTTCCAATGAGTGTACTTTCCGACAGCGCTAAAACTTCTTTTCCAAAAATAGATGCCATTGCGATGATGGTTTGAATTGCATCGTTATAAAAGGCAAAACTTAACATGAAGATCAGCATGTAAGGAATTTGCGGGATACTTTTGATCGTTTTCCAAAGATCAAAAACTCGGCGGAAGAGCGCACGAGGTGTGGCTTCCACTTCGGGCGGATCTTCTTTCAAGATAAAAAGCGCTGGAAGGGTAAAAATGATCCACCAAATGCCCACGCTCACAAAGCTCCATTCAAGACCCTGCTGTTTGGACGGCCAGCCGAACCATTCGTGCTTCATAATCATAAGCAGATTGAAGGCCAATAAAATGCCGCCGCCGATATAACCCCATGCAAAACCTTGAAGAGAAACTTTATGCCAATCCTTTTCCTCCGCGGCGGAGGAAATGAGCGCATTGTAAAAGACGTTGCTAGCAGTGAAGCCGACATTGGCCACAACAAAAGTGAGCAGCGCGGACTTCCAGTCTGCGCACCAGCCTAGCCCGATAGTGGCGAGAGCTCCGATCATCGTAAAAATTCCAAGTACTCGAAGCTTGCGAGCGCTTTGATCGGCCCAAGCGCCTAGAAGAGGTGAAATTAGGAGAGTAATCAAAATGCTAAAGGATACGGTGTACGCCCACAGGGACATGGCGGTGCTCGTCCAACTCAGGGAGCCAATCTGAAACTGAATTCCTTCTTTGGGGAGCAGGCTCGGAAGATATACGGGGAAAACCGCCGCCAAAATTGTGGTTGCAAAGGCAGAATTTGCAAAATCAATGAGGATCCAAGACCAGCGATCTTTAGCAGTGAAGCGCGCCCTCTCCATGAGCCCTATTGATCCGGTTCTGCGGCGCTTTGACCAGGACTTTTCGGTTCAACTACGGAATGTAGGCATCGGAAGGTAGTTCTTCGGGAAGAAGAGGTCGAATTTGAATTCCGCGAATATTTTCTTCTCGAACGCCAATGATAAGAAGACGCTGCAAAAGTTCAGGGAGCAGGGAGTTTTGATCGATGAATTGAACGCGAACGTCTCTTAGGACGACTCCCTTTTCAAAGAGCCATTCCAAGACCTGAACGAGATGCTCGGGTTTTCGATCGTAGTGGCCAGAATTGTCGTCAATATAAATGAGCCTCCCCAACGCGACGCCAATATTGCCAACACCTAAAACTTCTTTGCCACCAGTAAACGAGGAATGATGAACGGACTTGAATGGATTCATCCGTCGAAGATCCAAAAGTTGTTCGGGGCTCGCGACAAAGAGTTCTTCATCCGTGGAAAATGCAAAGGGGGAAAGTGTGAGATAGCCTCCGACTTCCGTAAACACTGGAACCCCGCGTTTCCTATAGATAAACATTCCGTCTGCTACATTTACGATGTGTTCCTCTCGCTCCTTCGGCCCAAAATAAATCGTAAGCATGTCGCGATTTTCAGGAGGCAATGAGTCTTCATTTAAATACTTAGAAAACATCGTGGCCACGGAAAAGGGGCAGGAGGGACGAAGCGCGTGCAAAGAGTTTGGCAGTAAGATCGTAAGCGCTAGCGCGGCTACCATGAGAATCGGGTTCGTCTGAAGGATGAGATTCCGTCTTTTAAAATTCATGTTCACACCCGCAGATCGAATAGCCGCGGACGAAGGACGACGCAAGTCTGTAACGAAGATATGAAAAGTCCTCCCAAATCCCCGATTTCCTGTCTATTTTACGGGACATGGAATTAACAACAGATGCCGTGATCGCTCTCTTAACTCTCACCGCCATGGAAGTCGTCCTTGGGATCGATAACATCGTTTTTATCTCTATCTTGGTCGATAAGGTTCCTGTTCATCTTCAACAGCGAATTCGTTCCCTTGGGATTTCAATGGCTCTCATCATGCGGCTTGGCCTGCTGTTTTCGATTTCGTGGTTGATGGGGCTAACTCGTCCATTATTTGGAATTTGGGAAAAGGAATTCTCGGGGCGCGATTTGATTCTTCTGGTGGGAGGGCTTTTCCTCATCGCAAAAGCCACTTACGAAATTCATGACAAATTGGAAGGGGAAGAGCCGGGTTCGGCCTCGGGCAAAGGAAAGTTGAGAAACGCGTCGATCATTTTTGTTCAGATTCTTATTTTAGATTTGGTCTTTTCGTTGGACTCCGTCATCACTGCGGTCGGTATGGCACAAGAAATCTGGATCATGGTGGTGGCGATGGTCGTTTCCGTGATTGTGATGTTGGTTTCGGCGAAGGCGATCGGTGAGTTCGTAAGTAAACATCCCACGATTAAAATTCTGGCGCTGTCGTTTTTGTTACTCATTGGGGTGATGCTCGTTGCGGAAGGAATGGGGAAACATATTCCGAAGGGTTACATCTATTTTGCGATGGCTTTCTCCTTGGGCGTGGAGCTACTTAACATGCGTTTGCGTCGCTCCAAAAATCCCGTTCGCCTCAAAGAAACCGGCCCATGATTAATTGGGGACAGTATACCCT
>DDSI01000050.1 GCA_002343335.1 Bacteriovoracaceae bacterium UBA2394 | reverse complement strand
GCTTCAACTTTCGCGCGCCTTCACGAATGAGAGCAGCTTGAAGTTTTTGCACGCGCGGGAGCTCCTCTTTGGAAACTCTCCAACGTAAATCGGGGTGCAATCCCAACTCACCAATGCGGCTGCTGGGGGCATGAACCAAAACGGAATCCAAGCTCTTCACTTCGGATATTTGCGAATCCGTCAAAATTCTGAAATTTTCCACGCCCGCTCTCTGAGCCTTTTCTTTAAAGCTGCGAAGTTTTCGCGCGTCGGTTTCGTAAATGAATATAGAACCTTTGTTTCTCATCATGGCCGATAGCGCCAAGGCATTCGAACCATCGCCAGCTGCGAGATCCAAAATGCGTTGACCAGCCCTTGCATTCACAAAGAGGGAAACAATTTGAGAGGCCTCATCTTGAAATTCAAATACGCCTCGCTCATAGGCGGGACTGGTAAATGCTGCCTCGGGTTTTCCAATTTCGTAAGACCAGGGCGAGAGGGCCGTTCGACGAATCTTCAATTCCTTCGCAGCTTCGCTGCCTCCGAATCCTTTGATATCCGCTTTTAAAGTATTAATGCGAATCGTAAGTCGTGGCTTCATGTTCCAAATTGAAGCCATCTTATGCACACGATCCCGCTGGAAACGCTCCATAAGTTGCTCCTCAATCACCGAGGTGAGGGGTTCCTTGCGCATATGGGCGTGAATTTTTTCAACGATACCTTGCTTGTATAACTCGATGTTCTTATCCGGCGGAGGATATTCCGCGAGAAGTTTATCCAGTCCTGCTTCAAAATTTTCGGCTTTGGGCTTCCAAAATTGCATGAAAGTCTCAAAGGGGTTGGTTAAAACCTTCTTTTTAGCCTCAATCTTTTTGGGCTCTGGTTTTCCGGCTTTAGCCTTAGGTTCAGGTTTGGCGGCTTTCGCGGGTTTTTTGGCGGTGACCGCCTTCTTTACCTTCGAGATTAGCTTCGTTACGGCCTTTTTGGCGGCAGATTTGGGCTTCTTGCCCGGAGCTGACTTTTTCGCGGCCTTCGAGGACTTCATGAATGGACTAACGTTAGGGAAGGTCGCCGAGTTCAATCAAGAAGGGATTTGGTGATTTTGCATCATATTGAGAGGGACTTGAGGCTTGAGAATCGATATTTTTCCCGCGGATGTCCAATAGGCTGTCAAAATCGTCATCTCCTTACCTGCTTCAGCATCGACATAACCCGGTGGATTGGTATCCGTGGGGCGATGAAGCTCTGGAAAAGGCGCGGCGGGAGAATAAGCCGATTTTTTTAAGCATCGGCTATTCTTCCTGTCATTGGTGTCATGTGATGGAAAAGGAGAGCTTTTCCAATCAGCAAGTCGCGGAAGTTTTAAATTCCAAGTTTGTTTCCATCAAAGTGGATCGTGAAGAGCGTCCCGACCTGGATCACGTCTACATGCAGGCCGTGCAGACGATGACGGGTTCGGGAGGTTGGCCGCTCAATGTTTTTTTAACTCCGGATTTGCGGCCCTTTTTTGGCGGAACCTATTTTCCTCTAGAGGCTCGTTATGGCCGACCGCCATTCTTTGAATTATTAACGCGAATTGCGGAAGTTTTTGAGACCGATCCCCAGGCCGTACGAAAGCAGGGCGATGAATTGATGGCTCTACTCTTGGAGCAGACGAATCGCATGAAACCGGGAGTGGATTGGGACCAAATGCTTGTGAAGCGGGTGCGAGACAATGCGCGAAATAATTTTGAACCTAGCTACGGTGGCCTTGGCGCCGCCCCAAAATTTTTTCATGTCGATGCCCTTCGACTGATGCTGCACGAAGGATTTTGGGGACAGGATACACAATTCCTCGGAGCCGTGGAGCACAGCTTGAAGTGCATGGCTGCGGGGGGTGTGTACGATCAAGTCGGCGGTGGATTTCATCGCTATTCAACCGACATGGAATGGCGAGTACCGCATTTTGAAAAAATGCTCTACGACAATGCGCTTTTGCTCACGCTCTACGGTGAAGCCTGGCAGGTCACCGAGAATCCGCTTTATTTTCGCATTGCCAATGAAATCGCAGGTTGGGTGAGGCGCGAGATGACGGACAAATGCGGCGCATTTTATTCTGCGATGGATGCGGACTCGGCGATGCCGGCGAATGGCGAAGCAAAGCCTGAGAAGCGTGAGGGATATTTTTACACCTGGACTGCGGAAGAATTAGCATCCGTCTTAAAGGGCGAGGATTTATCGGCCTTTATGGATCAATATAAGGTGACGATTTCTGGAAATTACGAAGAGCGAAATATTTTATTTTTAAAGACGCCTTGGAGTTCGAACGAAGATGAGCAGCGGTGGCGTCCGCTCCTAAATGTCTTACTTCAAGCCCGGGCTGAACGCGAAGGGCCACTAACGGACACTAAACATTTGACCAGTTGGAATGCTCTCATGATCTCCGCACTTGCGCGTTGGGGACAAAATTCTCAACAGGATGAATACATGCAGATGGCGATTCGCTCGGCGGACTGCATATTGGAAACGGCGTGGAAGAACGGAAAGTTGTCTCATTGGTTTTTAGGGGACACCGTTGGTCGCGAGGGATTTTTAGAGGACTACGCTTACTTCACCGAAGCCCTGTTGGATCTGTACGAGGCTTCGAAGGAAGAACGCTATCGAAATGCGGCGACAGAAATTGGGGAAGCGATGATTTCTCAATTTGAAGATCAAGAGCTTGGGGGTTTCTGGTCTTCGCGTGCGGGGCAGGCGGATCTCCTTGTGCGTTCGAAAGAAATCTTCGACGGGGCGACGCCTTCCGCTTATGCCGTGGCAATCTCCGCGCTCGATCGTCTGCATCAAGCCACTGGAAAATTGGAGTTTCGCCATTCTGCAGAGCGCTCGGCGAAAGCAATTTTACAAAATGTAGTGGAAGCGCCCGGAGGATTTCATCGCTACGCGCTTGCGTATGATCAGCTCGTAAACGGCCGATCGTTTGCTCGGCAATGCCAAGGCGGCGTCTGCGCACTTCCTGCAAAGAAGGCGCGCTAAGGAAACTCTTTAGAGTTAATTTTCTTCTCGAGGAAAAATGCGATTCATCGCACTTCCGTTAGGTAAAAACCAATCATCTTGAATTCGGTCCGAGTACACGTCTTGATGGAAAAATAGGGCTGTCGCTTCATTTTTGTCATCGCGAGTGTAACGGGCGGTCCATGAAATTTGTTTGACGCCTCGAATCTGGTCCAAGGAAGTCTGAATTCTTGTTAACAACTCTTCATTTTGCGCTTTAAGAAATCCTTCCAGGCTAGGGGAGATTTCGGCTGAACGAAGAGTGAGAGCGAACTCTACCGTGCTATCATTGATAGTCGCTTCCGAAACTTCATAACGGATTTCAATGGAGGTCGGATTTTCAACATCGGCGGAGTCTAGTCTTCCCGCAATCGGGATAATATCTGTGCGGATTTTGAGTAAAGAACCCGTGATCGTGACTTTCGTTATAGCAGAGCCGAGATCCTGGATCTCCTGTCGCACGCCCAAATATTCTCCGGGAATGCGTTCCATATAATCGTTACGCGGTCGTTGCTCATCAAGTTTCACTACCTGAGTGAGTTGATTCACTCGTTTCACAGGCGCACCGCTTCGATTTAATTTTTCCATTCGATTTCGGGATAGTGGTTTATCGCCGACGTCTTCGGGAATTCCAAAGGCAAAGGGGGTTGAATTGGCGGATTTTGCGGTGAATACTTTCTGATTTTTCACGGATTTGAGTGAGTCTGCATTCGCTTTCGAAAGTTGAATGCCGTATTTCTTGGCAGTTTGCTCGAGGGCGTCGGACACCGCTTCATCGGCGTTCGACAGATAATTCTTAAACACTTCCACGATTTCAAAAAGCTGAGCATCGACAACTAAAATATCGCCCTCTAAATCTTTGGCGGGACCGAATTCTACTTGGGCGGGACCTGAAGCGGTGGTTTCGACTCCATTGAGAGCCCAATTTCCAGCGCCGTCTTTAACCATATTTCCGGGTTGCACGTGGCCCTCTGTGAAAATCACAACAGGATTGGATTTCAAAAGACTGTCCAATCGAACCGCTCGTCGTGTGACGATGTGGTTGAGCATTGTGCCCGAGTAGCATTGCATTTGAATTTTTTCTTTGATGTCCATTAGGGTCACAGCATCTTTTTGATAGGTAAGAGGCGTGCCCTTCGACTCGATATGCTTTTCGTAGGCCTCTTTTAAAGTGAGTCCATCGCTTGGAGATTTAACAAGTTCATCGACGTAAGCTTTCAAAGACTTTTCATCATCGGCCTTCAGCTCTTCTTTCCGAGTTTGTCGGTATGCGACGACTTGATCTTGAATAAGAATATTGCCGACTTCGGAGTAGCTCACCGGTTTCTTCGCAACGATGCCGTTGTAGATGGGCTGCAATCGCGCCGGAAGCTTGGACGGATCTTGAACCTTCAGATTCAATGAATAGGTGTAGCTCGTATCGGCATTTACATCCGTCGTATCTTGAGAACCGTCGCCGCATGCTTGGAATGCAATTCCGATGAGGGCGAGAGCCGTGAAATCAAAGGCATTAAAACGAATTCGCAGGGCTGAGCTTGTCTTCATGCGGCGCTAAATAGCATCGTTTACCTGCGGCCACAACGTGCGAACGACACTTCCCATATTGAGACATGGAATCCCCATTAAGCTCGTCGAAAGCAGTTTTCTACTGAAAGAGCGGCAGCGACCGGGGCTCATTCTCGCTATAAGAAAGACGCCCTTCTCGGAAGGTCTGAACTTGGTTTGTCTTACCGTCCATTGTCAAAATCTTCGGTCGAAATGTCGAAATTTGAGCGTCCAGTAAGCGCGTGTAGCAGGCGATGATGACGACGTCGCCCTCCTTTATTTTGTGGGCTGCCGCGCCGTTACTTTCGAATCGACCTGAACCAGCAGGCAGTTCAATGGCGTAGGTGCGCAGTCGCTCACCATTTCGGACGTTGTAAATCTCGATGGATTCGAAGGGGAGAATTCCAACCTGTTGCAAGATTGCGGAGTCAATTCCGAAGCTGCCTTCATATTCCAAGTCAGCTCGCGTCACGCGGGCTCGATGGATTTTAGCTCTTAGGAATTCTCGCATTTAGGCAACCTAACCCAAGTTCTCTCTCTGCGCTATTGATCTCCATCAAAACCACACCTTATTCTTAAGACTCATGTTTGTCGTAATTAAGACTGTTCATTCCATTCTGAAACTTCTCAATTCTGAGACTTCTCCATGGCAGATTGCCGCCGGCGTGGCCTTTGGCTTTATCGTCGGCCTGACGCCGCTAACGAGCTTGCACAATTTGATTCTGTTTTTGCTCGTCTGCCTCCTTCGAGTGAATTTCTCGGCCTTTTTTATCTCGATGGCGGTGTTCAAAATTGTGGGGTGGCTATTAGATCCGGTGTGGGATTCTTTTGGCTACTGGCTCTTGGTGGATTTAAAACCCGCTCGATCTTTCTGGATTGAGATGACGACTGGACCGCTCCTTCCATTCTTTCGTTTTAACAATACCGTCGTCATGGGCTCTCTCAGCGTCGCGCTCATTTTATTCGTCCCGCTTTTTATCGGTGCGGCTCTTGGTATTCGAGTTTATCGCTATCGCTATCGCGACCGGATTAGGGATTCCAAGTTGGTGAAAGTTCTGCAGGCCACACCTCTGTGGGGCATGTATCAAAAATACGAAGCGGCGAAAGCGAGATTTGGCCTATGATTATTCGCCTCAAGGTTTTCATACCCGTCGTTTTACTGCTGTCGCTCATCACGCTGTTCATTCTCTATCGTATGGACGCGTGGCTTAAAGAGAATCTAGAGTCTAGTATTTCGCTTATCACCAAAACGAAAACTGACATTACGAGTTTGAAGCTCTCGCTTGTTAATTCTTCACTCACCATTCGCAAATTGGAAGTCGCGTCGAAATCTGATGAGTTCAAGAATTCGATTGAGTTTGAGGATATCATTTTTGATTTCCAGACCTTGCCGCTCCTTCGAAAGCGAGTCGTGGTCGATAATTTTTCCATCAAGGGTGTGCAGTGGGGAACCGCTCGAAAAACGTCGGGCAAGCTTCCGCCGGAGCCGATCAAAAAATCTGAACCGTCGTGGATTTCTGATTTAACAGACGAGGCGATGGATTCTCTTAAAAAGGAAATGGAAGAAGTTCCGGTCGGAAAACTATTCGAGTTTCGAATTCCTGAAAATCCTCGAGAGATTGTCGAGTCGCTTCAATTGAAATCTCTGGAAGCTTACAAAAATACGGTGATTCAGGGGCAAAATATTCGCTCCGGCTGGGATGCTCGGTTGAAAGACATGCGCGGAATGTCAGAGTTTGAAACGCAGATTAATCTGGTCAGAAACGCGCTGCAAAATGTTCCTTCCAATCCCGGGGAGATCGTCAATCGAGTAAAGACCGTGCAGACGGCGATGGATTTTTTTCAAAGTGAAAAGAAAAAGGCCGAGGCGATGGTGGGGGACGCTAAATCCGATCTTCAGAGAATTCAAACGGTCGTAGATGGAGCGAATGAAGCGTTGCAATCGGATTGGCAGCGTCTGAGTGAGATGGTGAGTCTCGACCAGCTCAATATGAATAATTTTTCTCGCCTGCTGTTTGGACCCGAATGGATCAATCGCGCCGAAAATATTTTGAAATATCATAAATTGCTCAGACAAATGATGGCCAAATCTTCGAGCAAAGATGATGTCCAAATCCGACCTCGAGCAAAGGGTCGAGATATCATTTTCATTGCGGAGAAAGTGCAGCCCTCTTTCGTGCTCGCAAAATCAGAATTCAGCGTGAAAGGCCTTGAAGGAGGCAATCGCAAGAACGTGAACCAATATTTTGAGTTGAAAGTTCAGGACCTAAATTCCTCTCCAAAACTTTATGGCAAGCCGACAACGGTGGATTTTAAAGCGCAATTTAAAGAAGAGAAAATCGCCGAAGCCTATTTAAATATGTTTTGGGATTACACCAAGGATATCCCGAAGGATTCTTACAAGGCGGGGGCAGAGCGTTTGAATGCGGCAGACTGGCCCATGGGAATCCCGCGCTTATTCCCTTTAAAAATTTCGAAGGGCTTTGCGGATACTCGTTCAGAACTGGAATTTACTGGCGAGGAGATGAAATGGGTGAATCGCATCGACTTCAAAGCGGTCGATTGGGATTTTTCCGAAGTTCCGAATCAAGGAATTATTATTCCTCTTTTGAAAGATGTTTTCGCAAAGGTAAAGGATTTTCAGTTGACGCTGCAGTTAAAGAGAACTGGCGAACGACTGAGCCTCGGCATCGAATCCGACTTAGACAAGCTCATTCAAGCAGGTCTTTCGGCCGCCATCGAAAAGCGATTTCATGAATTCAAAGATAGGATGCGCAAAGACTTGGATGCTCGAGTGTCGATTGCCAAAAAGCAAGCGATGGCGCAGTTAAGCGCATTTCAATCGGAAGTGGAAAATAGCGTCTCAGACTACGTGGCTAAATCGACGAACTATATTCAAGAAGCAAATTCGGCGAAGGAGTCCTTGGAGCGTAAAGCGAAGGAAGGTGTGACCTCCGAAGTAAAGAAATCACTTCCGAAGATAAAACTTCCTAAATTTTAGGGCTTTTCACTTTTTGCCGACGCGCGAAGCTTTTTCACTTCTTCGATCAGCTGGAGCATTTTCGTTCGAGCCAGATGCAAAAAATGAACGTCTTTTGGATAATTTGAACTCACCCGTACAATATCTTCCGCCTCAGCATTTCCGAGCATATAGCTGTAGGTGAATTCCGGATCGGCGAGCCTGCGCTCCGCAGAAAGTTCATGAGCGGCGTGGGCTAAATTTGCAATTTCTTCAAGCTCGGCGTCGGTCATCCATTCTCACCATGGAATATCCGATCCCATATCGGTTTCGGAGCTGGGATGGTCGTAATTTTGATAGCGCTCCTCTGTGGAAGGACCATATTCCGCGGAAGACGTCTGCGGCAGAGTCATTCCAACGGCGTCGATGCATCCGCGAGAAGTTCGACTTTCCTCCTCCTCTGCCACGTCCATAGGAATGGATTTACTTCGGCCACTTCCTTTTTTCGCTTGTACCGAATTTGCTGAAATTGCGATGAGACCTAAAAAGCCCGTGAGGGCGACCACACTACCCTTAAAGTTCATAAGACCCCCTTAAAAATAAAACCCAGGGGCGACTGTACTTGAACTGATTGTTAACTCAATTTTATTCGTACCGGCGTTGTCTTAGGCAAATATTTATTGAGAATAGATACTTCCTCGCCCGCCCGTATTGGGGGCGCCAAGCGCCGGCGGCCCACTTTCTACCGACTCCCTAAAGAGGGTGTCCGAAATCGGAGTGAGAAAGTCTTCGGCGGGAAATAACGCCAAGGGAATGAGATACAATGATTGTTCCAATCCATTTGAAAAAGTGGCGATTAGATTTCCATCGGAATCGAAATAGGTAGAGTTCCTTTCCCCGTAAGGATATCCATTTTGAGAAAGCGAATATAAACTGCTCGAGGCGCAGTACTGAGTGACGATTTTTTTATTAAAACTCATCTTAATGGAGGGCACTTTTTGAGCTCCGCTGTTCCATTCGATTCCGGCATCTTTTCCTTCTTTCACTTTTTGTCCGGCAAGAACGGTCCCTGTCACGCCATCGAGGTATGGGATCGCAGAGATCAATTGGCCTTGAGGATTAAACTGAAGGGTCCCTTGAGCGATGATGACTGTTCCATCTTCCAATCCCTGGTCGTCGTAGTTCGATAGATTTTCGCCAAGGGTGAGTGTGAAGTAAGCCCAGGAATAAGGCTTTAGAAGTAAAAAGTACGTCCTCAATTCACGAGTGTTTCCGAGACTATCGTAGGC